>DAISXX010000055.1:6810-7407 GCA_036825695.1 Patescibacteria group bacterium
CCCCGCCGCTGACCATTGCGCCGGGGTTTTTTCTTTGCTAGGATTCGGCCGTTATGGCGATACCGAAATATCATCTCGTCACGCTCGGCTGCCAGATGAACAAGAACGATTCCGAGCGCATGGACGCCATTCTTTCGGGCGTCGGATTCGAGGCGACCGAGCATCGCGAGGAGGCGGACGTGATCCTCGTGAACACGTGTTCGGTTCGCCAAAGCGCGGAGGACCGGGTGTTTGGGCTGCTCAAGGAGTTCGCGGCGCTCAAGGAAGCGCGTCCCGACCTCATCGTCGGCGTCACGGGCTGTCTGCCGGGTCGCGACCGCGACGGCGCGATCCGCAAGAAGATGCCGACCGCGGACTTGTATTTCCCGATCACGGACGTCGTGCAGCTCCCGCGCTGGATCGGAGAGCTCAGGCCGGAGCTCGTGAACAGCGCGTCCATCGAGGACGACTACCTGAAGGTGATTCCCGAGCGACGCACGTTCCGCCAGGGATTCGTGACGATTCAAACCGGCTGCAACAAGTTCTGCACCTATTGCGTGGTGCCGTTCGCGCGCGGGCTTGAAAAGAACCGGCCGGTCAATGACATCGTCGGGGAAG
>DAISXX010000056.1:0-7379 GCA_036825695.1 Patescibacteria group bacterium
GCCTGGAGGTTAAGTCCGTGGGCGTAGGAAACTTGGCGCTGAACGCTCCGGATGGAGCGTCCGTTGTCATTGCGGACAATCCGGCTACGAATCTCATTCGGCTCGGTGGAAATGGCGTGAAGTACGTAAACGTCGGAACGACCGCAGGAGACGGATACACGAACTTGGAGGCCGGAACCGGAGACATCACTCTTCATTCCATGGACGCAATTAACGTGAATGCGGACGGAGCCGTTTCCCTTACCTCCGGCGGCCAAATCTACATCGGCGATACGAATGACGTGCAGGCAATCGACATTGGAGGGGTGAGTGCCGATGGCCAGGACACCATTTCCCTCGCGACGAATTCCGTAACCGCCGACACGATTTCAATCGGTAACGCCAATGCGTCCACGGCCGTCGCCGTGACCGGAGGTGACGATTGGAACATCGCTGCCGACGGAAGCGCGAATTTCGATTTGGCCGGTACGGAAACGATCACCGTGAATTCGGCGCCGGGTTTCGACGTGTCCGCGGACGCGATGACGATTAACTTTGCCGCGGCGCATGATGACACGGCGACGAACGTGAATTATGGTCTCCATATCATCCAGACCGACAGTGGACTGACCCCGGAATACGGAGCCGATGCGCTTGTCTATTTGGAAAACACGACGGGAGACGGCATCGTCGCCGGCGTGGCCCTCAGCGGGATGTTCCAATATGGCATCGATCTGAGCGCGATGGGCAACAATTACGACCTCCGCCTTACCAATTCGGAGACGATCGACAACGGGGTGGATGACATCGTCTCCCTCACTGGCGTCGGCGGCGCGGACAATACGGACATTCAGTTCGATCTTGACGGAACGATGCCAGTCGTCAGTTCGTCGACGGACGCGTCCATTTCGGTCAACGACAACCTGCTCGTCGGAGCGACGTCCGTTGCCGGCGTGAAGGCCGCGTTTACGTTGTCGGGCGACGACATCTACGCGGCCGGCGACATCGCGGCGCAATCGAACATATACGCGGACTCGTTCGTCGCAGGTGACGCGTCCACCACCTTCGCGGACGGATCGATTACAACGACCGGCCAGAACCTGAACCTGAACATGGACGTGGCTGGTGTCGACGCTCTCGTTCACACCATCGCGCTCCAAATTGACGGCAACGCGGGGGTTTCCGTGGCGGCGACGGGAAACGGCGCCGGCGGCGTCGGCGCGCGGACCATCGGCGTCGGCGTGTCCGCGGACGCGGACATTGTCGCGATCGGCGACGCGAATGCCGACGTCGGCATCACGGACGCGCAATGGGGAATCACCGGGGCCGGTGCGGCCACGTTCGCGTCGTTGTCCCTTACGGGAAACCTCGACATGAGCAACAACCTGATTTTAAACATCGGAAACGCCGGCACGGACTTTACGGCGGGCGGTGGGTTGACGTTGGCCGGCGCATTCCAGACGAACAATACGACGGCCCTCGGGGACGGTGGCGAATCCGTGACGATCAACTCGTCCGATTGGGACATCGATTCGGTCGGTACGGTCACGGGCATCGCCTCCATTGCCGGCGACGACAACCAGAACAACCTGTTTACCACCCTCAACGTCACCGGGACGGATGCGCTCGTTCATACCATTGCCCTTCAAATCGACGGAAATACGGCAATTTCCGTTGCCGCGCAAGGAAACGGGGCCGGCGGCGTCAATGACCGGACCGTACAGATCGGTGTGTCGGGCGGTTCGGACACGGTGACCCTCGGTGACGCGAACGCGAACGTGACCGTTTCGGACACGCAGTGGTCCGTCGACTCAAACGGCCAAGCCGTACTCAGCACCTTGAACCTTTCAGGGGTCAACGGGCTCGATACGACCGGAGCGACGACGCTCTCCATCGGGACGGCGAACGCGAGCGGCGTTTCCATCTGCAACAGTACTGCGTGCGATTCGATCCAAATTGGGACGAACTTCGACGCCGACACGATCCAGATCGGCGATGTGAACGACACGCTCGCGTTTGCCGCGGGATCCGGCGACGTGACGTTTACGCTGACCGACGACTTCGTTGTCAACGGAAACAACAATACAGAATTCGACCTGAACGTCCCGAATTCCGGCATCAATACCGGCGTCTTGAACGTGACGACCGATACGCTCGTTTCGGGAAATTTTACCGCGACGAGCGTCAATTTGACGACGAATAACGGCGCCGTTGCCGGCGACGATTTTGCCGGCACGACCATCTCGTTGACCGCAAATGACGCGGATGCCGACATGTTCGGATTGGGGATCCAATCGAAGGAAACGGCAAACGCGACCGCAGGATCCTATGAAAATCTTATCTTGCTGAAAAACAGTGAGGCGACGGTCGGAGCCGTGACCGACGCGATCAAGGTTTCGAGCGCGTCCGGAGTGGACGGCGACATTACGACCGGCCTGAACGTGTCCGACACCAACATTACGAATGCCATTTCGGTGGGCGCAAACACGGTGCTTGGTACGAATGCGGCGATCGACTTTTCAGAATTCGACGTGTCGGCTTCCACAGGCTCCATCACCATCGACGACGTCGGCGGGAATGCCGGTCAGATTTCCGTGGAAGGCTCGAAGTGGGACATCGACGACCTGACGTTCTCGGGCGGCGGGACGATTGCGACGACCGGGGCGACCTCGCTTGTTTTGGACGGGAACGTCGGTGGCAGCGGTTCCATCGAGGGATCGGCCGGGGATTCGCTCATGTTGAAGGCGTCGGCTTCAGGAAATAACCTCATTTCGGATTCCCCGACGTTCACGTTGCGCGGAACGTTCGACTCCGACCCGACCGCTGGGGTGAGCAGCACGATTCGCGACATTACCTTCGCGCACGATGTCACGGCCGGAGGCGCCTCTCCGTCCTCGCAGCTTGCGATCAACCTGATTGGCGGATCCGACGAATTGACGTTGTCGGACATTGGTGACCTTCTCGTGCTCGGAGGCATCAAGGCGGGCGACACGTCGAACACGGACCAATTCCAGTTTACGACGGCGACCGCGGGAACGGACGCGTTTCAGTTGACCGCCGACTCGGTCGCGACGGACGACGTCATGCAGATTAGCGCGGACGGACTGACGAGCGGACGAGGAATTTTTGTGGAGCGTGCGAACGGCGCGGGAAATTTCACGGGCCCCGGTCTGTTGAATTTGGCCATGCTTGACTCGACGTCGTCCGGGAAAGTTGCCATCTTTGAAAATTCCGGCACCGGATCTTCCTTGTATATCGATCAGAACGCGGATACCGGAACCACGGTGAACAGCACGACGGGCGGCGCGTTGCACATCGACAATTCGGGCAACGCGAACTACGGGTTGACCGTGTATTCGAACCAGGCCATCTCCGCGACGCCGTTGGCTTACTTCTGGTCGGCGAACGCGGGATTCGACTCGGACATCCTGTTGTCCCAAATGGATGCGAACGCCGCGGCGGACAATACTTCACAAGACCAGGCCGGATTGCGCGTGCTGATGGCCGATGTCGGAAATCCGAGCAATAACAACGTGAACAACGGCGGGATTGTCATCGACACGACGGAGGAAGACACGGCCAACGGCGATAACCTTCAGCAGGAAATGTTCCAAGTCCGCATGGATTCGGACAACAACAACACCGGACGCAACACGGTGTTCGCCATCGACGAGGACGGTGACTTCGGCTACGACGGCACGGCGTATACCACGGCGGCCGACCTCGCGGAAACGTATCCGACGAACCAGACGCTGGCCGCCGGCGAGCTTGTGATGACCGACGCGTCCGCCACGGACCACGTCGTTCGTACGACCACCGCGTACCAATCGTCGATCACGGGGATCGTTTCCACGCGTCCGGGCGTGCTGCTCGGATCGAGCGGCGCGGACGGGGAACCGGTACAGGGATCGCCGATCGCGCTCAACGGCCGCGTGCCGACGTTCGTATCCGACGAGAACGGCCCAATTTCCATTGGGGACGCGATTACCTCCTCGTCGGTGGCCGGCGTCGGAATGAAGTCGACGGAGCCGGGGATGGTCGTCGGTTACGCGCTCGAGGACTACTCCGGGTCGGGTACGGGATCGATCAGCGTGTTCGTGAATCCGGGATTCTATGCCGGCAACGTGATCGGCACGGACGGTTCCTCCACTCAGATCGCGGACGACGTCGAACTCACCGGCAGTCTCGCGCTGCGCGGTTCGTCGGGCTCGGGCATTACGGCCGCCATGTCGCTCGTTACCGACGTTACCGACGCGACCGATTATCGCCTTTCCATCCAGAACACGGCGGGCGCGCAGGTGGCGTATGTGTCCGACGAGGGTGACCTCGCGCTTTCGGGCCGCCTGTATCCGTCAGACCGCGGCGCGATTCAAACCAGCAAGTACATCTATTACGACGGTTCCTCGGGCATGGGCGGCGACTTCATGCGCACCAACGCCTCGGGCTGGGCCACGGGATCGTACGACTTCGCGGAAATGTTCCCGTCATCGGATCGTCTCGAGGCCGGTGACCTCGTGGTGTTCGGCACGAACAACGAGTCGGTGGCACGTTCCACTTCGGCCGGGTCGACGCAGCTCGCGGGTATCGTTTCCACGCGCCCGGGCTTCCTCGCCGGCGAAAACCTCGAGAATAGCTATCCGATTGCCCTTGCCGGCCGCGTGCCGACAAAGGTGAACCTCGAAAACGGCCCGATTAACGTCGGTGACCCGCTTACCTCGTCGTCCGTCGATGGCGAGGCGATGAAGGCGGTGAGCGCGGGCGTGATCGTCGGATACGCGCTTGAGCCGTACACCGGCTCGGCGGGATCGGATGACAAGATCGTCGCGTTCGTGAGCGTCGGCTATTGGAACGGCAATCCGACGGCCACGCTGCCGGGTACGAACAATGCCGCGTCGACGATGCCGGTGACGCAGAACGCGTCGAACCTCACCGGGCTCAACATGAACGGCAACATTTACATGACCGGCAACGAAATCGTCGGGGTCAGTCGCATCGCGGGAATCTCGGACGCGTGGTCCATCGGGGAAGACGGCACCGTGCTTACCGAAGGCCTCGTGCAGACCGCCATCACGAGCTACCAGGGCGACGTCGTGCGCACCACGGCCGTCACCTCGCCGGACGTGCAGATCACCCTTACCGGCACGGCCACGCTTCAGGACGGGGAAGCGACGGTGAACTTCGAGGACGTGAGTCCGGCATTCAACGACGTTATCTCCACGGTCGCGCCGATCCGCGTTATCGTGACGCCGAACGGCCCGGTGTCGCTGTACGTCCAGGAAAAGAACGCGCACGGCTTCGGCGTCCGCCAGCTCGATGGAAATTCCGATGGCGTCACGTTCGACTGGATGGTCACCGCGTACCGCAAGGACTACGAACCGGTCGAGCTGTTGCAGGTGGAGGACGCGTCGCCGGAAGCGGTCGTCGAACCGGAACCGACGGCAGAGGACGCCGCGGCGAACGCGACCGAGCCGGTCATGGAACCGATCGTCGACGAAACGCCGACCACGAGTGAACCTACAGACGTTCCCGCAGATCCGGTGAGCCCGGACATTTCTTCCAGCGATTCAACGGAATCGACGTCTGTCGATACGGAGCCGGCACCCCCAGTTCTTCCGGCGGACGACGTTCTTTCAACCGGGACGTAGCCTCATCCATGCTTGGACGGCGACGAACCATCAATCGCGAAAACGCGCAGGCACCCCACACCTGCGCGTTTTCTGTTGGGAAAGACTGGACAAACCCGATTTTTTGTGCGTAAATACCGGCACGGAGGTAAGGATGCTCATTCTATTTCTGCTGTCCTGCTACGGGTTCATTACCCAGGCGGAACTTGACGCGGCGTATGACCGCGACGGAGACGGCGTCCCGTACGTCGACGACTGTTCGGACGCGAGCGCCGCGGACGGGGCCAAGACGACGTGGTACCCAGACGGCGACGGCGACGGCGCCGGCGACGAGTCCGCAAGCGGGACCGAGTCGTGCGACGACCTGTCCGCGAGTGGATTCTCCACAACGCACGACGACTGCAACGACGCGGACGCGACCATCTCGCCGTCCGTCGAGGAGCTGTGTGACGACGTGGACAACGATTGTAACGGAGCGGTCGACGAGAGCGAGGCGTGCGCCGGACACAACACCGATGCCGATGGCGACGGTTTCACGGAGGACGTGGACTGCGACGATACGGACGCGGACGTGTATCCGAACGCGCCGGACACGTGGTACGACGGCGTCGACTCCGACTGCGTGGGCGACGACGACTACGACCAGGACGGCGATGGCGTCAAAGACGCGACGGGCGGAGGAGATGACTGCGACGACACCGACGCGACGTCCTATCCGGGCGCCGACGAGCTGTGCGACGGCATCGACCATGACTGCTCGGGTGCCGCGGATGACGCGCCGGACGCGGACGGCGATACGTACGGAGCCTGCGACGGCGACTGCGACGACGCGAACGCCGACGTGAACCCCTCGCACTATGACTCGTCGTGCGACGGGCTCGACAACGATTGCTCGGGCGAGGTTGACGACCACGACGACCAGGACGGCGACGGCGTCACCACCTGCGACGGCGACTGTGACGACTCGGATCCGACGCGGTATCCGGGGAACGCCGAAGTGTGCAACAACCTCGACGACGACTGCGACGGCTACGAGGACAACACGGGCGTCGACCGTGACGGCGACGGATACGTCGACTGTGACGATTGCGACGACGACAATCCGGACGTCCATCCGAACGCGGAGGAGATCGTCGGCGATCCGTACGATTCCGACTGCGACGGCAACCTGAACACCTAGGAGACGACATGCTGTTCATTCTCGCATCGGTCGCGCTTGCCGCGCCCTGCACGGCCCCGACGCGCGTCGAGACCATCACCACCGATCTCCAGACCGCGGAACTCGCCTGGGGATCTGACGAGTCCGCGTTCGTCGGGGCGGTTCGGAAGGCACGGGACGAACTTCCGTGCCTGGACGGGCCGATGACTCCGCTCGACGCGGCGTCGTACCACGGACTGATGGCGCTTGACGCGTCGTTTTCCCAGCATGAGGACGACGCGGTTCGGTCGTTCGCCTCCGCGCTCGCTTCGGTACCGACGTTTCGGATCCCGGCGATCATCGCTCCCGAGGGCGGCGTGCTGGACCTTCAGATCGGAAAGGCCCGCGTCCTTCCGCCAGGGGAAACGCAGGCGCTCCCGCCGTACGACGGGGTCGTGATGATCGATGGTGCCCGCGCCTTGGTCCGCCCGACGTGGCGGCCGTGCGTCCTCCAGCTCGTTCGTTCGAACGGGGCGGTCGAGCGTACCTACTATCTGCTCGGCAGTGACCCGCTCCCGCGTTGGGATCCTCCTCCGACCGCCGTGCAGCGGCTTCTCCCGAAGCTTCGGGAGAAGCCG
>DAISXX010000057.1:0-7334 GCA_036825695.1 Patescibacteria group bacterium
GCTCCGCGTCCGGACCCTTCTTGTCGCGGAACAACGCGTTGAACCGCTCCTCCGCGCCGTCGGCCTCCTGGTCGCCGTAAAACATGCGGGCCACTTCCTTCGCGAGCCGCGCCTTGGCGTCGCGTGGGTTCACTTCGTCGCGGATGAGCGACTTCGAGACCGTCGCCACTTCGGCCGCGGACACGTCCGTCGCGAGCTCGAACCCGCCGACGATCATCCCGTCGGTCCAGCTCATCACCTTGCCGAACATGTCGTCGGCGGAATCCCGGAACGTGATCATGTTCCCCTCGCTCTTCCCCATCTTCTTGCCCGTCGGGTCGACGAGCAACTTGTTCGCGACCACGAACTTTTCCTTATGGGAAAGCTCCTTCATGAGCGTGCGGCCCGCGAGCATGTTGAACGTCTGGTCGTTCCCGCCCATCTCGCCGTCCACGCCCATCGCGACGGAGTCGTACCCCTGCATGAGAGGATACATGAACTCATGGATGTAGATCGGCTTCTGCTCCCGCATGCGATTGTCGAACATGTCGCGCTCGAGCATCTGCTGCACGGTGAAGTGAGACGCGAGATTCAGCACGTCCGCAAAATTCATCTTGCCGAGCCACTCGCTGTTGAACTTCAATTCCGCGGCGTTGTCGCCGTCGAAGCGAACGAACCGCGACGCCTGTTCCTTGTACGTTGCGCAGTTGGCGAGCACTTCCTCGCGCGTCAGCTGCTTGCGCGCCGCGCCCTTGTCCGTCGGGTCGCCGATCATGGCCGTGAAGTCGCCGATCAGCATGATCACCTTGTGCCCGAGGTTCTGCCACTCGCGCAGCTTGCGCAGCCAAATCGCGTGTCCCAAATGCAGCGTCGGACCGGTCGGGTCGACGCCGACGTACAGGGTGAGCGGCTTCCCTTCCTTCATCCGCGCCTCGACGTACTCGCGCGACGGAAACAGGTTCTCCACGCCGCGCGTAAGAAAGGCATTGATGTCGTCCTCGTTTGTGTTCACGGTCATACGAAGTGCTTGATGAGCGCGGAAATCTCGTCGCGCTTCGCTTCCATGGTTGCGCGGTCGACCGCCTCCAGGTTCAACCGGAGCAGCGACTCGGTGTTGCTCGCGCGGACGTTGAACCAGAATTCCGGATACGCGATGGTGATGCCGTCGAGCTCGGAAAGTTCGCCGGAGGCGTAGGTCTCCTTGATCGCGGCGATCGCGCCGTCCTTGTCGGCGACGGTGAAATTGATCTCGCCGGAGTGGACGTAGCGGTTGAGCGGGCGCACGAGTTCGGAAAGCGTGACGCCGCGCGCCGTGAGTTCCTGCAGCAGCTGCGCGGCGACCGCGACCGGACCTTCGAAGTTGCCCGTCGGGAACTTGTAGAAGAAGTGTCCGGAGGACTCGCCCGCGAACACCGCGCCCGTCTCGATCATTTTTTCCTTGATGAGCGAGTGCCCGACGCGCGTGACGCACGGCACGCCGCCCGCCTCGCGGATCATGTCCTCGGTGATCTTGCCCGGGCGGATGTCGTAGCACACCGTCGCGCCCGGATTCCGGCGCAGCATGATCTGGCCGATGAGGCCGCGCACCACCGCCGGCTCCACCGTGTTGCCGAGCTCGTCGACGAAGAAGATGCGGTCGCCGTCGCCGTCCGTCGTGATGCCGAGGTCCGCGCCGAGCTGGACGACCTTCTTGCGGATCTCCTCGGTGTTCTCTTCCTTGAACGGATTGGCCTCATGGTTCGGAAAGTTCCCGTCGAGGTCCCAATACATCCGCGTCACGTCGAGCGGGACGAGGCGGAACAGCTCGTCAAGATACTGCGCGCCCATGCCGTTCGCCGAGTCCGCGACGATCTTGAATTTCTTCACGGGAGCCTCACCCGCGAACGCGACCTCGGCTTCGGCGGCGAGCGCCGGGACGTTCGAGACGACGGAGCGCACGCCGACGCGCGTCGGCGTCACGTACGATTCCTGTTCGATGATATCCGCGACGTCCTGGATGCCCGAATATCCGGAAACCGGAACGGCCCGCGCGCGCGTCATCTTGAACCCGTTGAACTCGCCCGGGTTGTGCGAGGCCGTCACCATCACCGCGCCGTCCGCTCCGGTGTGGCCGACCGAAAAGTAGAATGCCGGCGTCGACACGAGCCCGACGTCAAGCACGTCCGCACCCGAGGCCGCGACGGCCTTCATGAGCGCCTCCTGCAGCCCCGGCGAGGACGTGCGCATGTCGCGGCCGACGGCGATGGTCAGGGGCTTCCCCGGATGCTCTTTTTGCAGAAACGTGACGAACGCCCGGCCGACCGCTTCCGCGAGGGCCTCGTCCACCTCCGAGCCGATCAGGCCGCGGATGTCGTACATCTTGAAAATATGCCTGGGAATCATCATAAATTTGTTTGACCTTCGCAATATATTCGCGTAGTATTCATTCTATAAAACTTGGCCAAAAACGTATAGTATGGAACCCACTCTTTGGATCGTTCTCGGGGCCGTCGTCGTGCTTTGCGGCTGGCTCATGATGACCTACAATTCCCTCGTGCAGTCCCGCAACCGCGTCGACGAGGCGTGGTCCGACATCGAGGTGCAGACGAAACGCCGCTACGACCTGATCCCGAACATCGTCGAGACCGTGAAGGCCTACGCCAAACACGAGGAAGGCGTGTTCACGAAGGTGGCCGAGGCGCGTTCCGTCGCCATGGGCGCGAAGACCGCCGCCGAGCACGCGGCTGCCGAGAACATGCTCTCGAGCACGCTCAAGTCCCTCTTCGCCGTCGCGGAGGCGTACCCGTCGCTCCAGGCTGCCGGCAACTTCATGCATTTGCAAACGGAGCTGTCCGACGCGGAAGACAAGATCCAATCCGCGCGCCGCTTCTACAACGGCAACGTGCGCGACTTCAACACGAAGGTCCAGGTGTTCCCGACCAACGTGATCGCCGGGACGTTCGGCTTCACCAAACGCGAATTCTTCGACGCGCCGGACGTGGCCGCGGAGCCGGTGCAGGTCAAATTCTAAGACATGTACAACGAGATCGCCGCGAACAAGCGAAACACCGTTTTTCTGATCGCGATCTTCACGGTCGTGATCGTCGCGCTCGGCTTCGTGCTCGGCGAGCAAACCGGAAGCGGAAGCGCGGGCATCCTCGTCGCCACGGTCGTCGCGACCGTCATGAACCTCGTCGGCTACTTTGCCGGCGACTCGGTGGCGCTCGCGGCGTCCGGCGCAAAGAAGATCGAGAAACGCCAGGCGCCGGAACTGTGGAACATGGTCGAGAACCTCACCATTGCCTCGGGTATGCCCATGCCCGCCGTCTACGTGATCGATGACCCGGCGGCAAACGCGTTCGCGACCGGCCGGGATCCGCAGCACGCGTCCATCGCGGTGACCACGGGGCTCGTCGCGCGACTGAACGCGCCGGAGCTTGAGGGCGTGATCGCGCACGAGCTTTCCCACATCAGGAACTACGACATCCGCGTCATGACCATCGTGGTCGTGCTCGTCGGCATCGTGATGCTGCTTTCCGACTGGCTCCTGCGCGGCGCCCTGTTTCGCCGCAACGACCGTAATTCCGGACAGGCGGGAGTCCTCCTGCTCCTGGTCGGCATCGTGCTGGCCATCCTCTCCCCCATCCTCGCGGAACTCATCAAGCTCGCCGTCTCGCGCCGCCGCGAGTATCTTGCCGACGCGTCCGGCGCGCTCCTGACGCGCCATCCGGAAGGCCTCGCCTCCGCGCTCGAGAAGATCGCGCGGGACGACCGCCCGCTCCGCCACGCCAACCACGCGACCGCGCACCTGTTCCTCGCCAACCCGTTCGACCCGCACGTCACGAAAAAATTCGAGCAGTGGTTTTCGACGCACCCGCCAATTGAGGAGAGAATTAAGCGCCTCCGCGCCATGGGCGTATGAGCCACGACATCATCGACAAGTTTTCCACGCACCTGAAGAACGTGCTGACCCGCGCGCTCGTGTTTGTGGTCGAGAACGGAAAGACGCTCGTGGAACCGGAGCACCTGCTGTGGGCGCTCGGCACCGAGAAGGGCTCGGTCGGCGCGGAACTGATCGCGAAGGCGAAGGTGAGGCCGGAAAAATTACGCGACCTCGTGGCGGCCTCCCGGCGCCGCGCCGCCGGCGCCGCGTCGTCCGCGTCGCCGTTCCTGTCCGACGAGGCGAAGCGCGCCGTGGAGAAGGCCGTGCTTACGGCCAACGTCTACGAGCACCGCTACGTCGGCACCGAGCACCTGCTCTCCGGCCTCCTGCAGATCGACGACCAAGACGTCTCGGCGTTCTTGTCGGCGGAAAAAGTGGACGTGGCGCAGCTGCGCGAGCAGGTGGCCGTCACGCTCAAGTCCGCCACCAAGTTCCCGGAAATCGCCGAAAGCATCCCGCGCGCGATCGCGCCGGAACACGCGGCGGGAACCGAGACGGCGACGAAGGCCGCTCCCGCCCAGGCCCCCGAGGAAGACGTGAAAACCCCCGCGCTCGAGTACTTCGGCCGCGACCTGACCAACAAGGCCGTCCAAAAGAACATCGATCCGGTGATCGGCCGCGAGGGCGAGATCGACCGCGTCATGGAAATTCTCTGCCGCCGCACGAAGAACAACCCCCTGCTGCTCGGCGAGCCGGGCGTGGGAAAGACCGCCATCGTGGAAGGACTCGCGAAGCGCATCGTGGAAGGACGCGTTCCGTCGCCGCTCGCGGACAAGCGCGTGATCGCCATCGACCTCGGCCTCATGGTCGCGGGCACCATGTACCGCGGCGAGTTCGAGGCGCGCGTGAAGCAGCTGCTTGAGGAAGTGAAGAAGCTCGGCAACGTGATCCTGTTCGTCGACGAGGTGCACCAGATGGTGGGCGCCGGGTCGGCGGGCGGATCGATGGACGCGGCGAACATGCTGAAGCCGGCGCTCGCGCGCGGCGAAATCCGCATGATCGGCGCCACCCCGCCGGCCGAATTCAAGAAGCATATCGAAAGCGACGCCGCGCTCGGGCGACGGTTCCAGCCCGTTCCCGTGGACGAGCCGACGCCGGAACGCGCGCTCCAAATCCTGCAGGGCGTCGCGAGCCAGTACGAGGCGTTCCACAACGTACGCCTGTCCCCCGCCTCGCTCGAGGCCGCCGTGAAGCTGTCGGTCCGCTACATCGCGGACAAGCGGTTGCCGGACAAGGCCATCGACCTCGTCGACGAGGCCGCCGCGTCCTGCCGCGTGCACCGTGAGGAGTCGCCGGTCGACGAGCAACGCCGACTTCTTTCGCGCCGCCTCGCCGAGATCGCGTCCGAGAAGCGACAGGCCGTCGTGGAGGAGCAATTCCGCACCGCCGTCGAGCTCAAGGAAGAAGAAGAAACCCTGCGCGCGACGCTCGACGGAATGGAAGAGACGTCCCCCAAGAACGCGCCGCAGATCATCTCCGACCGCGACGTCGCGCGGGTCGTTTCGCGCACGCTCCGAATTCCGCTCGAGGACCTCGTGAACGAAGGCGCGCGCGACCTCTCCGACATCGAGTCGCGTCTCCAAGGCCGCGTCATCGGCCAGGACGCGTCGGTGAAGACCGTCGCGAGCGCGCTGCGCCGCGCCAAGACGGGACTCTCGCTCCCCAACCGCCCGCTCGCCTCCATGCTGTTCCTCGGGCCGAGCGGCGTCGGCAAGACCGAGCTCGCGAAGGCCGTGGCGGACGTGTTCTTCCACGACGCGTCCTCCATGATCCGCCTCGACATGAGCGAGTACGCGGAAGGATTCACCTCCTCGAAGCTGATCGGCGCGCCAGCCGGCTACGTGGGCTACCGTGAGAACGCCGCGCTCTCCGACCGGGTGAAGCAGAAGCCGTACGCGGTCGTGCTGTTCGACGAGCTCGAGAAGGCGCACCGCGACGTGCAGAATCTCCTCTTGCAGGTGCTCGAGGAGGGCGAGCTCACCGACGCCACGGGCCGCAAGATCAGCTTCCGCAACACCATCGTGATCGTCACGTCGAACGTCGGCCTCGAACGGTTCCGCTCGGGCGGCATCGGGTTCTCCGGTTCGGCAGAGCTCGCGAACGCCGACCTGACCAAAGACCTCCGCGGCGAGCTCGAGACGCGCTTCCGCCCCGAACTCGTGAACCGCCTCGACCTCGTGAGCGTGTTCCAGCCGCTCACCCGCGCCGCGCTCGAGCAGATCGCCGCGAAGCACTTGGAGGAGCTCGCGGCGCGCCTCAAGGAACGCGACATCCGTCTCGACCTGCACAAGGCCGTGGCGAAGCACATTGCCCACGCGGTCGACGAGTCCTACGGCGCGCGCGACATCCGCCGCCACGTCCAAACGCACGTCGAGGACCGGATCGCGGATCTCATCGCGCAGGGCGTTTCCGGAAAGATGCAGCTGCGCGTCGCCGACGGCCAGCTGCACGTGCGGCCGACGCGCCGATAAACCTGTCGTTCGGACAAAAAATACGGTATGATGGCCGTGCTGAAAGGCACGGCCTTATGGTTGATTCCCCAACCCCACAACCGACCTCCGCACCGGGAAACGGATCGGGAGGACCGACGCCGGAAGAGTCGAGACGACGGCTCGACCTGATGGAGTCGCAAATAAACGCCTACGGCACGCAGAGGCCAGGCGCGCCCGGATCGAACGCCCCCAAGGGATTCATGTCCCGTCTCGCGGACAACGCGCGCGGGGCCGTCCTCGCGGGAAGCCTCATGGCGGGGGGGATGACGCCCGCGCCGACCCAGGCGCCCACCTTCGACGACGGCGCCGAGACGTCGCAGACGGTCGGCGACGAAGGGTATGACCCCGTCGAGACGCTCCGCCAGAGCCAGGCCCAAGCCGGAATGGCACAAGCCTCCGCCAGCGTATCGGAAGCGGTCGAGGAGGTCGACAAGCAGATCCAAGGGCAAGCGGACTCGATCAACTACTGGCTGCTGCAGGCATTGTCCTATCTCATCTCATTCGACGCCTCCTGCTTCGGCCTGACGCTGCCGCTCACCCTTCC
This sequence comes from Patescibacteria group bacterium, assembly GCA_036825695.1. Taxonomy (GTDB): domain Bacteria; phylum Patescibacteriota; class Patescibacteriia; order UBA9934; family GWF2-40-263; genus YC12-FULL-57-11. The sequence goes on from DAISXX010000057.1 coordinate 6,938, forward strand.
CTTGTACGACGCCCTCATCATTCCGATCTTCGGGTACGAGCTCTACAACTCATGGACCGGGAACGAGAGCCTGTTCCCATACTTTCCAAGATTGTCGTGGCAGTCGTTTTTCAAACCGGGCGGCGGCGACGAGCAAATTCCTCCCGTTCCCCTGCCAGAAACGCCCCTTCAAATCACGATTCTCGCGATTATCATCATCCTCGGCGTGGCAAGCTTCATCGAGGTCGGCCTCATTTCCATCGTGTTTCTCTCGGGGCACGAACTCCTGAACGAACTCACGAACTTCTTCGGGATCTCCCTTCCCGGAATCTAAACCCGTATGTCCGATCGAACAAAAAAAATTCTTGCCGTCGTCGCGTTCGTCGCCTCGGTGATCGGCATCGCGACGGCCCTGTAT
>DAISXX010000058.1:0-7260 GCA_036825695.1 Patescibacteria group bacterium
TTCTTGTTCTTCCCGGCGAACGCGAACGGCGCGACGTTGGGCGCGTCCAACGCGAGGTTCTGAGAGTGCACAACCTGGTGGACGCCGTGGGTGGTGTGGCGTTTGTCCTGCTTGGCGTCGCGGACGGGCCGAAGCCCGAGGCGCGGGTGTTCAACCTGGCGCGGTGGCGGCCGTTCACGATGCCGCTCGCGGGCTTCGACGGGCTGCTCGCCGTGGGCGAGACGCCGCGCGTGCGCGAGCTCTGCCGCCGGGCCGAGGCCGCGGGACAGCGCGTCTGGCCCGTCCACCTGTTCGACCGCGCCGCGCGCGACCTGTTCCTCGACGCCGACCCGGCGCCCCTGTCGCTCTGACCGAGCGGCTTTTCTTCTCTCGTCGCTGACAACCCAACGAAGGCGACGCACCGTTCGGCTCCGAGGACGCACATGATCGATCGTTCGAATCAAGCCCAGAAATTCTATTCCGTCCACGTCCGGTCGCATCGCCGCGGGGAAAACGAACCAGAGATTGTCCGCGACGTCATCGCGTGGCTGCGGCGCGCCCGCGTGCCGGAGAACGACGCCACGCGCGTCGCGGGCGCGGCGGTGGAGGCCGTCGCGTACGCGCACCACGAACACGAGGCGTGCGAGACGCTCGTCCCACTGCTCTCGCGGCACGTCAACGCCCTCCTCGCCGCGGAACGATCCGCCGCGAGCGCGCTCGCCGATTTCCTTTCCCCGTGGACATTCGAATACGACGCCGCGTTTCTCGACGTCGCGTGCGGAAACGGATTCCTGCTCGCCGACGAGGTGTTCGACGGCGCCGACTGCGCGCAGTTCGACCATGCCGACGTCCGCGCGTCATTCGCGCGCGGCCCCGGCCTCACGTTCCATTCGACCTGGACGGACGTCACGCGCGACGCGAAGAAACACGGCGACTTCGACGTAGCCTTCCTGTGGGACGTGCTCCGGTGCGCGCACACGCCATTCAACGAGGTCGTGCGCGTTCGGGCGGTGGCAAGACGCCTGGCAATCGTCGAGGCGGTGACGAATTCCAGGTGTCGCCCCCGATCCACGCAGTCGCTGGCGGTCATCGACTGGCTGCGCACGCGTGTCCTCTTCCCCGACCGAACGTTCGTCCACCACGGACGATACCAAGCGCTTGAAGACTGGCGGCATCTCCTGCGTCGCGCCAACGCGAGCATCGTGACGGAATGCGCGATCCCCGAGGGAACGCTTTCCGTCCCCGGCGACCACCGCCTTTTCGTCTGCGACTTTCCCTAACTCGCACGCCGTGCGGGTCTTTTTTTACACGGGATACTTCTTCCCGTTCTTCTCCATTTTTTTCTGCACCGCCTCCCCCAAATCAATCCCCGCCCGGTCCGCGAACTGAAGCGCGTAAATCACCACATCCGCGAGCTCGTCGCTCAAGTCGCCCTTCTTCTCCTCAACGCGCGCGGCCACCTCCACATCATTCACCCACTGAAAATGCTCCAACAACTCCGCCGCCTCAAGCGAAATCGAAATCGCGATCCCCTTCAGGTTCACGCGGCCCTTGGGGTACCAGTTGCGCGCGTCAGAGAACGCGCGGATTTCGTCGGTGAGTTGTTTGATGGAATCTGAGGACATATTGAAATTGTTTACCTGCAGGCGCTTCGCCCTGCACCAGACTTACTTTCTTGGGAGGTCAAGAAAGTAAGCAAAGAAACCATGCGGCGCGGCGCCTGCCCTCAGGCGATGATCGTACCCACGCATGGTGCCAGGCGGACGGGCGCGGCGCAAGACCGCATGCGCTATACTGGTGCGGTATGCAATCCCCCTCACGCGCCGACGACAAGCCGTTTCCGCCCGCACCGCCGCTGCGCAAGCTCATCGGGCCGAGCTTTCTCATTCTCGCGCTCGGCCTCGGCTCTGGCGAGGTGATCCTGTGGCCGTACCTCGTGGCCAACCACGGACTTTCGATTGCCTGGGCCGCGGTCGCGGGCATCTCGTTCCAATATTTCATCAACTTGGAAATCGAACGCTACGCGCTCGTGAAGGGCGAGAGCGTGTTCGTCGGCATCGGCAAGCGGTGGAAGGCGGCGCCGGCATGGTTCATTCTTTCCACGTTCGCGGGATACGGGCTGCCGGGCATCGTGGCGGCGAGCGCCTATGCGGCGTCGCACCTCCTGGGCGTCGGCGACGTGCGCCTCGTCGGCAGCATCATGCTCGTGCTCGTCGGGCTGATTTTGTCCTCGGGAAAAACGGTGTACGGGCTCATGGAGAAGATCACGCGGACCGTGCTGATCGTCGGCGTCCCGTTCGTCTTCGCGCTCGCGTGCCTCATGGCCTCGCGCGCGGACTGGGCCGAACTTGCGCACGGCCTGGTTGGATTCGCGGGGCCCGGGCCGCTCGTTCCGGACGGCGTGGCGCTCGCCACGTTCCTCGCCGCGTTCGCCTACTCGGGCGCGGGCGGAAACCTGAACCTGACGCAGTCCATTTACGTGAAGGAAAAGGGGTACGGGATGGCGGCGTACGCGGACCGCATGGCCGGTCTGTTCACGGCGCGCGGGGCGAAGGCGAAGATTCGCCTCTCCGGACCGTCGTTTCAGGACACGTCCGCCGCGCGCGGCGCGTTCCAAACGTGGTGGCGGCGCGTGAGCGTCGAGCACGCCGTGGTGTTCTGGCTCACGGGGGCGCTCTCCATCCTGATGCTCATGCTGCTCTCGCACGCCGCCGCGCGCGTCGGCCAGACGAATCCCGCGAACGGGATCCAATTCGTGCTGAACGAGGGCGTCGCCATCGGCGGCAGGCTCGGCGCGTGGGCGGGAGCCGGATTCCTCGCGATGGTCGCCGCCATGCTGTTCCAAACCCAGCTCGGCGTCACGGACTCGAGCTCGCGCATCATGGCCGAGAACCTCGCCATCGCGTACACGCGCATCACGGGCAAGGAAGAAGTGCGTCTCTCGCACACGTACTTCGCGTTCGTCTGGTCGCAGATCGCGTTCGGGGTGCTGCTCTTCCTCATCGACGTCGCGGAACCAAAAACGCTCCTGGTGCTCGGAGCGTGTCTGAATGCGGTCGCGATGTTCGTGCACGTGGGCCTCGTGGCCGTCCTCAACCGCTCCGCGCTCCCGAAGGCCTACCAGGCCCCGCTCTGGCGCCAGGCGCTCCTCTGGGCGATCTTCGGATTCTTCGGGTTCTTCTCGGCGGTGGTGGTGTGGGACCAGGCGTCGAAGTGGTTCTAGCGCCGCGGGGGCAGCGGGAAAAAGACGCTCGTGCGTGCCCGATATTCCGCGTAGCCGGGCTTTCCGTCCATCAGACGTTCGAGCATGGGGACGCCGGAGACGTAACGCACGAGAATGGTGATGGTCACCGGACTCACCACGAGCCACGGCCACAACGGCGTGCCGGCCGCGAGCAGCCAGATGCCCCACCACATCGTCGCCTCGCCGAAATAATTCGGATGGCGCGTGTAGCGCCAGAGCCCGCGGTCCATCACCCGGCCGCGGTTTTTTTCATCGCGCAGGAATGCGGCAAGCTGGGCATCGCCGACGGATTCGAACGCGAACCCGACGAGCCACACCGCAACTCCCGCCGCGCGCAACCAGCCAAGCCCGGACGGAACCGGCGAGGCGATGAGGATCACGGGCGCGCACGCGATGGCGAGGAGCAGCACCCCCTGCAATCCGAACACCTGGATGAGCGGATATCGGAAACGGGCGTACCGAGGATCCTCCGGACGGTTCCAATTGCGCCGCGCGATATGGACGCCGAGACGCACGCCCCAGACGGTGACCAGCGCGAGCGCGACGACGTGCTCGACGGAACGGAGGCCGAACTGCGCGGCCGCGACCCACACCACGAGCACAAACCCGAATCCCCACGCGATGTCCGCGACCGAACGGTTCTTGCGAACGCGCGACACCGCGTACCACGCGAGCATGTACAGCGCGAGCACCGCCGCAGGCAGCGCGAGGACGGACCACGGGGTCGAAAGATCAGACATAGGTTCAGGAAAAAAACCGGCGGATGATCAGCGTCGCGCCGACCGACACGGCGGCCGTCAGAAACGCGCCCCACGCGAGGTCGACCACGGTCACGAGCAACGGCCAGTTCTTGACCGTCGACTGGTTGGTGAGGTCGTACGTGGCGTACGCGACGAGGCCGAAGAGCGCGCCCATCGCCGCGGCGCGCATGGGCGAGCTGTTCGCGGAAAGGGCCGGCTCCACCACGAAGACGCTGACGCCGATGCCGTACAGCACGTAAAACGACCCGGCCGCGACGAAGTTCGGCGACTCGGCGAGCAGCCATCCAATGTGCGTCCGATAAAACGTCTTCGCTACCGCGCCGAGCCACACGGCGTCGCCGATGAGCAGGAGCAGCAGCGTGGTCACGGCCGCGAGAAGGGAGCGCATATTAAAGTTGTTCGATCTTTGCCGCGAGGATGAAGTCGTTTTCCGAAAGCCCGTTGACCGCGTGCGTCCAGATTTCGAGCGTGACCTTGTTGTAGAAAATCGAAATGTCCGGGTGGTGGCCCTCGGCGTTGGCGATCTTCGCGACGCTGTTCACGAATTCCATCGCGGCCGGAAAGTCCGCGAACTGAAAGGTGCGGCGAATTTTCTTTCCGTCGACCACGTCCCACGAAACGGTAAGCTTGGCGAGCATCTCGGCCACGGCATGCTCGTCGAGCGGCTGGGTGCCGCCCTCGCAGGCGACGCAGACTTTGGAGGTGAGATCGGACATAAGAGTGGTTGAGTGACTGAGTCGTTGAGTGACTGAGTGGTGGAAAACTTTTTTAAATGATACTTCCGACACTCAATCACTCAGCCACTCAACGACTCAATGACTTGTCAGATATACGGCGACGATCGCGGCGGTCTCGGCTCGAAGGACGCGCGGCCCGAGTCCTGCCACATGATAGCCCGCGGCGCGCAATTGTTCCACTTCCTGCTCGTCCCAACCGCCTTCGGGGCCGATGAAGAGGCCAACGGCGGGAAGTTCCAAATTCCAAGAACCGAGTTCCAACGTGGGTGCGCCGAGCTCGAAGACGACGTTCCGCGCGTTGCCGGCCGCATGCGCGATCGCGGCCTTGAGGGACATCGGCTCGTGGACCGTCGGAACGATTCCCCGTCCGCTCTGCTCCGCCGCCTCGCGCGCGATTTTTTCCAACCGGTCGAGCTTCGCCCCGAGCTTCACGGTGCGCGACGTGACGATCGGCACGATTTCCGCGACGCCGCTCTCGGTCGTTTTCTGAACGACGAGCTCAAAGTTTTCGCGCTTCAGCATCGCGCAATACAGAATCGTCTTCGTCGCGCTCTCGGCGTCGACGGCACGTTGTTCGCCCACGTCGACGACAACGATCTTGTCCGCCTCGACGATCTCGACGGTCGCCTCCCTTCCTTTGCCGTCACAAATGACAAACGCGTCGCCAGCCGCCATGCGAAATACGTTGATGACCTGGTTCGTTACCTCGCGGTCGGAAACGGTAAGCCGGGCCTGCGAGAGGTCGACGTCGAGAATGAATCGGTGGAGGCGCATAGTGCGGGCATCATACCCGGGAGGCCGGAAAAGAAAAAGAGCGCGGCCCGTTGTGGCGCGCATGATGGTTCATCACAGTCGGGCGGACGCGATCTCCGGAAACAGGTGGTCGCGCACGACGCCCGTGAGCTTCGCGGTCGGAACCGTATAATAGGTCTTCGGCCGCGAGTCGCGCGCCCGGTTGATCCGGTCCCAGCCGGTCGCCTCGCAGACGACGGCGGCCGCGGTGAATGTCCCGCTGTCCGCGAGGACGACGAGGCGGGACTTCTCCGGGACCTGGTCCAGCGGGATCATCGCGGGAATAACCGTGCCTTCCCTATTCAGGAAGGCTTCCTTGGACCCGCCGGTTGGGTTTACATAGAAAAGCATCGTTCCTCCATCCCAATTTCGACCACGCACCACGCGCGAACCGCGGACAGATCGCAATAGCCGTTCGGCCGTTTGTCAACGGTCGATCGAGCGTGCGTCTCCATCGATCCATTGACAATCCGGCAAATCTAGGTATACTCACCCTCGCTCGATTCTGAGCGTTCAGACAGAAGGAAGTGCCAAGATGAGTTCCCTGCAGCAGACGGATGAACAGACCCGCGGTACGACGACCACCGTACAGCCGGAGGCTCCCACGGAGACCGGTTCGATGGCCGCCTCGCCACTCACCATGGCCGCGCTCTTCTTCGCGGCCGAATCGATCCTCGGCCCCAATCGCGCCTGGAACCCCGGCGGCAACCCCGCGCACGCGGAACGTCAGACCGAGGCGGCGCGCTGGTACACGGCCCTGCGCGACCGCGTGCCGGCGCTGCCGGAAGTCGAGACCCTCGCGGCCTGGACGGCCCACGAGATCAACGCGTTCCTCGCCGCGCACGGCTTCACGGTCGAGCTCGAGCCGTTCGGCCCCGACTCCTTCGGGGTCGCGGCGATCACGGACTTCCCGGTCCTGTGGCCCGAGGAGGCGCGCGGCCAGATGATGTGGGTGGAATCCATCGACGAGGCCCGCCCGGGCTTCGTCCTCGACGCGGACTGGATCACCAGCAGCTCGCCGACCGTCGACCGGGACGCGACCTTCTGGGTGCGCACCCAGACCGACGACGCCCTCGGCGTCGCGATGATCGCGCGCCCCGAGAGCACCGAGGCGCTCCTCGCCGAGGTCCGGCGCCGCATGAGCGAGCCGGCCCACGCCATCGGCGGCCTGGGCTGCGAGGTGCAGCTCCCCTGCGTGGACATCGACATCCAGCCGGACGTCTCGTATCTCCTCGAGATGTGGACGACCCAGGAGGGCACGGGCCAGAAGGCCACCGTCATGCAGGCGGTGATGCAGGCCATCTTCCGCATGAACCGGAAGGGCGCCCGCTCGCGCATCGCCATGGCCGCGGAGATCAGCCTCGAGTGTTGCACGCCGGAACAGCCCCAGCTCGTGACGTTCAACCGTCCCTTCGTGGTCTGGATGCAGCGTCCGGGTCTCGACGTGCCGCTCTGCGCCTACTACGTTGACCCCGCGGATTGGAAGGAACCCGCGGAGCTCTAGCCGACCATCATGGTCGACTTTTTTTATCTCGTTCGTTTTGCCAAAAATCCAACCGGCGATCCGACCTTCCAGAGTTCCGGAACTTTCGGAAACATGAGCACGCCGTCGTACGGGGCGAGCGCGGGTTCGTCGGCGTGACGACCAAGAACGTCGCCTGCCGCGAACGTCTCGAAGTTTTTCTCGCCGCGGCCCGGAGCAAAAGTGAAGCCGCGGTCGGTAAGCGTGATTGCCTCGGTCGTTTCG
>DAISXX010000059.1:0-7060 GCA_036825695.1 Patescibacteria group bacterium
GGACTGGAGTGTGCGACGGGGCCGGGGCCGATACCGGGGCCGAAACGGCGGCAGGCGGCTTTGGCGTTTCAACCCGTTTCGGAGTCTCGACCGGCTTTGAGGCCTCAATCGGACGCGGCAGAATCGACGCCGACGGTGCCGGCATCGCGACACGGCGCTCAACGGGAGTTCCCTCGCTCAACCGCGGCGCCGGCGGCGCGGCGCGGCGCTCCACCATGCGACCCTTCCCCTTCTCACGTTCGGCCTTCACGAGCTCGATGCATTCCTCGCAATAGATCGGACGCGACGTGTCGAGCTGCACCGGAAGCACGATGTCCTTCCCGCAGCGCGAGCACTTATACTCGAAGCGAGGCTTCTTCGACGCCTTCTGGTCCTTCTTCTTCGCCTCGACTTCGGCAACCTTCTCGGCGATGGTCCCCTCGTCGCCCATCCCGGTCCACTTCATCACCTTCTCGGCAATCTCGGAGGCCGGCGTGGTGTACCGCTCACGGCTGACCTTGATGACCTTTTGCTCGGAACCCGTTCGCTTCGCGATCGGCGGAAGCGTGGACGCCGAAAACGGCTGACTCGTCACGCCGTCAATGAGCAACTTGAGATAGATGTTGTACTTCGGCAGGTTGATGATATCTTCCGGCAAAAAGCGCGGAAAGAATTCCTTTTCCATGTACGTCGCGTCCGGCGCGCCGACGCGGAACGTGATGGTGGTACCCACGTTGCCGAACACGGCCTCGCGAACCTCGTCGGATAACTGCGCGATGTACTGGTGCGCGATGGTGAGACACAGGCGATATTTGCGCGCCTCGGAAAGGATGGACGCGAACGATTCCACGGCGAAGTTCTGAAACTCGTCGACGTAGAGATAGAAGTCCTTGCGTTCGGCCTCGCCCATGTCCACGCGCTCCATGGCCGCGAGCTGGATTTTCGTGATGAGCAGTCCGCCCAGCAATCGCATGTTGTCCTCGCCGATGCGCCCCTTCGACAAGTTGATGATGAAGATCTTTTCCTCGTCCATCAGGTTGCGGATGTTGATGGTGGACTTCACCTGCGCGACGATGTTTCGGATGACGCTGGCGGACAAAAACTGACCGATCTTGTTTTGAATCGGCGCCACGGCCTCCTGCGCGTATTTTTCCTGATAGCTCGCGAATTCCACGAGCCAGAACTGCTTCACGATCGGATCCTGCACGTTCGAGACGATCTTCTTCCGGAAGTCCGCGTCGGACAGCATGCGGTTGATGCCGAGCAGCGTGGAACCGGGGTTGTCGAGCAACGCCAAGATGGAGTTGTTCAAGATGTACTCCATGCGCGCCGACCACAAGTTCTCCCAGATTTTCTTGAACACGCCCATCATGCCCGAGGCCACGAGGTGCTTGCTCTTGTCGCTGACGGTCTCGAGGATGTTGAACCCGATCGGGTTGTCGAGGTCGGCCGGGTTGAAGTAAATGACGTCGTTGATGCGCCACGAAGGGACGTAGTCGATCAGGCGCTCGGCCGTATCGCCGTGCGGATCGACGTAGCAGCAGCCGTGGCCGGCGTAGATGTCCGACAAGAACATGTTTTCGAGCAACACCGTCTTGCCCATACCCGTCTTTCCGATCACATACATGTGTCGGCGGCGGTCGTCGGTCTTTACGCCGAATTTTCGCAGCGCGTTGCGATAATTGGTACGCGCAAAATAGATGACCTCGTTTTCGTGATCGTGGGGATAGCTCATACCGGCAAGTTTGGTGGCGTATCCTCTTCCTTCCAGCCCGGCGGCGGACCCGGGAGCTCAACGTCCGCTGGCGGGCCCATGTCCGTCGCGTCAAGCCCGACTTCCATGTCCTCGTCGAACGTGGACGACGGGCGCGCGGAAGGAACGTGAACGACGGGAGCCTCGACGTCGGCATGGCTTGACGTAACGGATCCGGTGGCATGATGCGACTCCGGTTCCGCGTGTTCCGTCGACGCGGGAACGTGAATCTCCGGCTCCTCGGCGTGCGACGCAACCGCATGGTTGTCGACGGCGCCGTGATGCTCGATATCCGCGTGCGACGCCATCGGGCGGTATGCGACGTGATGGTCCTCGTTCGACCCGATCGGCAATCCGACCGGCGGTTCCCCGCGCTTCGCCTCCGCCTTCTTCACGAGCGGCGACTTCACGAGCAGCGACGGGAAATGCCAAAGCGTGGCGAGTTCCTCGACGTTCAAAATCTTCGGGCTGGCCCCCATTCCCCACGACCGGTTTCGAAAGGCACGAACGAGTTTTCCTTGGCGGGTCGCGTACGTCCACGCCTGCCAAAAATAGTCGTCCTTGGGAGTCACGTCGCCGCTCAGCGAAAAGTTGTTCAGGTTCAGGTGCGAATACTGATGGAACATGCCTTTCACGAACGCCGTGCGGGCCTGCTTGTCGTACACGCCCTTCCGTCCGACGTACACGATGCGGGTCTTCACGTAGAAGCCGATTTTTCCGATTTTCTTCAGAACGCCCTCGACCTGTTCCTTCTCCGCCATCGTGATCTTGAATGCCTTCCACATGTCGTCGTCCTGCTTGTGTCCCGGCGCGGCCGGCGGCGTTCCCATCGCCTGGTTGAGCATCTCGCCCGGAATGCTCATCGCGTGGCCGACAAAGGTATCGATGAGTCCCGGCGCGTGCTTCTTCTCGACGCCGAACGTCTTGTTGATAAACGACTCTCCGGCCTTCTTCCAGTCGTTTCCGTTCGGCTGGATGATAAACTGAATCCAAAAGTGCTCGCCCGGCTTCATCTTCGCCAACTGCTCGAGGACGCCGCCGAGCGGATCCTTGAGCTCGCCGGAAACCTTATCCTCAAAATCAAGATAGGTTCGAATCGGGAACATCTCGTCCTTCTTCAGGACGAGTTCCGTACCCCAACAGTCCCAAACCTCATCCGGGTACTGGCCGGGAGTCCACGCCGTGTAATCCTCAACCTCGGTGATTTCCGCCTCGGGATAGGCGGCGTAAATGCCCGCTTCCGCCACGTCCCGGTACCGGGTGAGCGTGCGCATGTAAAACTGCACGTAGCCTTCCGTCGACGCGATTTCAAACGAAAACAACGGTTGCGTCTTGCCGATGATCCACTTTTCCTTCCACGTCAGGTTGGAGTAGGAACCCCACAGCGACGCGAACATGTTCTCAAGCGACTTCGGCGTCTGTTCCGTGACGGCCGGAACGTCGATCGCCACAAGGACGTACTTGAGCGACTTGACCCATTTTTCCTGTCGGGTCGTCTGCCAAACCTGAACGAACCCCCAAATCGTCACGACGACGATCGGAATCCAACCGAACCAAATCAACAAATCGTACAGAATGATGTCGATCGGTTGATTCCAAAAACCCGGAAGAACAATGTCTGTGTATAAGGCGGTGGCAAGAAACATATCGGCATCAGTATAACACAAAGAAAAAACCGGCCCAATGAGAGGGCCGGCATTGAAGACGTCATCCAGCGGCGAACCGGGCGGCAAGCCGATTTCGGAGCTCAGTGTCCGTCCAAGGATTGGCACCCTTGTAGACGCCGAGCCCCTCGCGATGCAGGGCGCGAGCCGTATCCGGGTCGAGAGCGTCCACGTAGCTCTCGAAGCTCTGGTCGGCATTCCCGAGACAGTGCGTCCGGAAAAGGGTCGCGACGGACCCCTGGTCGAGACGACGCATCGCCTTGATGGCGACTGGCGCGAACGTGATGCGACGCAGCCGGAACAGCTCCGGAATGTCTGCCGCATCGACCTTCTCTACCAGAATGGCCCGGTGGCCATCGCCAATGGAATTATCCCTGTTCTTGTCTTCGTTCAGAAGTTCGAACGCAAGTTTCGGGTCATCGACGTACCGCATGAGCCACTCGAGCCTGCAGTGGCTGACCAGGCAGCGGATGAAGGCGTGATCGTCGCGGTGCGCGGCGATCACGGACTCGTAGCGCCGCAGAAGGTGCCCGTACTCCCTCCGTAGCGGATAGTCCCAGTGCTGGCACGCCGCGAGCACCATGCCTTTCTCACCGTCGTAGGGCAAATCCTTGTATACCGCGAAATTCATCACGGCCGGCGAAAGCGTCACGTGCTGCACGTTACCGTGCTTGTTAAGACGGCGGATATGCGCCACGTCGGCGGAATCTCGAATGACGTACCCGACGTACTCATTGCCATCCTTATCCTCATCGACGATGACGACTTCGCCCGTGTGGTACTCGACGCACTCGATGCCGAGTTCCCCGAAGATCTTGCGGCGCCACGTCTCGAATAGGGCGACGACCGCGTCCCGCTGCACGCCCGTCGGCTTGTAGCCCGGGGCGGAGGAAACGCGAATGTTGATGCCGATGTCGTCCGAGCGCTCGACCGGATTCTCGGCGCTGAGATACTTCGGGATCGCGTTGGCAAAGACGCTGACGACCCCGCCCAACGTGAATCCATTCGCCCCTGTCCGAACGACCCAATGTACGATTCCACTCATTACTGTCTCCGTGCTGCGTTGAAACTACAGGCGTCCCTGCAGCTGCCGCCGGAGTCCGGCGGCATGATTGCCCACGAATGGGCGAAAAATGGGACAGACCCCTATCCGATGACGTCTCAGCAGGACAGCGGATGATATGAAAAAATCCACAAAAAGTCAAGCGTTCTCACGCAAACAGAAAGCCGGGGATTTCCCCGGCTTTCACATCGATATTTCGCCGCTCGTTACTTCTTCCTTCGCATCTCCCACTCCACCAACGCCGGCGAAGCGAAGAAAATTGAGGAGTAGGTTCCCACGAGCACGCCGATGAGGAGCGCGAGCGAGAACGGGCGCGTGGTTTCGCCGCCGAACACGAGGATGGCCGTGAGGGCGAAGAGCACCGTGACCGAGGTGTTGATGGAGCGGACGTAGGTCTGCTGGATGGACTTTTCGACGATCTCCTCGAACGGCAATCCGGTGTGGTGCGTGAGGTTCTCGCGCGTGCGGTCGAACACCACCACCGTGTCGGAAATGGAATAACCGAGAATCGTCAGCATGGCCGCGATGAACGCCGTGCCCACTTCCCAGTGATAGTAGTGACCGAGCACCGCGAACACGCCGAGCGGAATGATGACGTCGTGCGCGGCGCACAGCACCGTGAGCAGGCCGTACTTCCAGCTGGCGATCGGCTCGGACACCTTGCGGAACGCCCACGAGATGTAGAGGCCGATGAGCACGAGCGTGGTAACGAGGCCGAGGAATGCCGACTTGCGCAGCTCGTTGCCGATCACCGGGCCGATGGAATCGAACTTGTCCTCGGTGAGGTCGCCGAACTTCCCTTTTAGCGTTTCGAGCGCGGCCTGGTGCTGCTCTTCCGTGAGCGACGTAAGGCGAATGATACTGGGAAATGCGCCGGTCTACTGGACTCTTATGCTCTTATGGCGCGCCTCAGGAAGCGCGGCCGTAAGATCCGCGGACGACGGTGTGGCGTTCACGAACGCAACCTCCATGAGCGAACCGCCCACGAAGTCGATGGACGGGCGGAGGCCGAAGACGGCGAGCGCGACGATGCTCGCGCCGATCATGAGGGCGGAAAGGCCGAACCACCAGCGGCGAAGGCCGACAAAGGAAAATTTCATATTACTTGCGCTTGAGCGAGTACAATCGCGGATTCTGGAACCACTTCCACCCACGGACGTTCTTCATGTAGACGCGCGTCACGACGATGGCCGTGAAGAGCGAGAGTAGCACGCCGACCGCGAGCGTGAGCGCGAAACCGCGCACGAAGCTCGAGGAGAACGAGTAGAGCACGAACGCCGAGATGAGCGTGGTCACGTGACCGTCGCGGATCGGGGCCCAGGCGCGGACGAACCCGTCGTCCATGGATGGGATCAGGTCGCGGCCGGAGCGGTACTCGTCGCGGATGCGCTCGAAGATGAGCACGTTCGCGTCGACCGCAATGCCGAGCGACAGCACGAATCCGGCGATGCCGGCCAGCGTCACCGTCACGCCGAACAGGCGATACGAGGCGAGGTTGAGGAACGCGTACAGGACGAGCGCCAGCGTGGCGAGGAGTCCCGGAAGGCGGTACACGGCGATCATGAACGCCGCGATGAGCGCAAAGCCGATGAGCGCGGCCTGGACGGACTTCTCAAGCGAGGCGAGCCCGAGCGTCGGCCCGACGGTCTCCTGCGAGAGGAGGGTGACCGGCACGGGCAAGGCGCCGGCATTCAGACGCTGGGCGAGAAGTTTGGCCTCATCAAGCGTGAACGTGCCGGTGATAACCGCTTCCCCGCCGTAGATGGCCTGGTTTACGTTCGGCGTCGAAATCGGCTCGCCATCAAGAAAAATAGCGATCGGCTGGCCGACGAGGCGCGCCGTGAGGTCACCGAAGATCTTCGCTCCCTCGTCGTTGAACTGGAGCGAGACGATCGGATTGTTGCTGTTCTGGTCAAACTGCACGGCCGCGCGCTTCAGGTCCTTGCCCGAAAGATCCGTATTCTTCCACGGCGAAACGTCGCCGACGATGTCGGTGACCTTCGTGAGCGGAAGCAGGATGCGCTGGATGGTGTACGTGGTCACCGGACGCTCCGCGCGCTTGTAAACGAGGTGGTAGCCGAACTCGGTCGTCACGATGTCGGAGATTTCCCCGACCTTGAGCGCGGCGGCCGCGAGCTCGAACGGCGCGACCATCTCGCCCGGGGCGACCCAGCCGAGGTCGCCGGTCCCGTCGCCGGATGTATCGCTCGAGTATTGCTTGGCGAGATCCGCAAAGTTGCCGGTCGTCGCCTCATCCTTGATCTTCTTGATGAGCAGCGACGCGTCGAGCTCGGACTGGTCGCTCGTGCAGCCGGTCGTTCCCTTCCAACACACGAGGATGTGCGAAAGCTGCGCGTCGACGTTCTGCGTCGTGGTGACGTATTTTTCGACGATCAATCCCTCGGCCGACTCGACGACCTTCGGGACGACGCGACCGGCGCGCGTGTAATTGTCGACGACGGCCTGAACCATCGGCGCGTACAGGTTCGTGCCGGCCACGAGGCCGTCGAGCACGCCCTTGGTCGCCTCCTTGTTCTTGTCCGTCGAAAGTTCCGCGACGAGCGCGTCGAAGTTCTCGCCGTTCACCGCGCGCTTCAAGAC
>DAISXX010000060.1:0-7037 GCA_036825695.1 Patescibacteria group bacterium
GCTCCGGTATCTGCAGCACCGCGGCGTCGCCGATGCCAGGATTCAGCCGTTCATGGCGGAGATCCGCAGTCACGCCGATCGTGAGGGGTGCGGGTTCGTCCATGGGCCGAAGCGCACGAGCGGTCCGACGTCGTCGAGTTGGGATTCGGACGCGCGTACGCATCTGAACCGGCTGTATGACCGCGCGCTTACGGACGACGCGGGACGGGTCAATTTCGGACGCGCGATCGCCGTCATCGAGGAACTGGTCCGTGACGCGGCGCCGTTCGAGGAGGTGCGCCCACTGATCGCGAGCGCCATCCGCGTCGGCGTCCCGGCCTCGAACACGCGCCTCGTCAATCTCGTGGCTCCCTTTCACGGGAACATGACTGACGCGCCAGAGCTCAGGACGCTTCGCGGCGCGATCCGAACGGCGGAACGTGCCGCGCGCGCCCCTCCGGAGCCGGAGGCGCCCGCGATTCCCGCGGATTGGCCGTGGCTCGCATTCGCGCGGGGAAAACGGGTCGTGATGATCGGCGGCGATCCTCGCGAGCCGAACCGCGTGCGTATTGAGAAGGCGTTCGCGTTCGGGGAACTTGTTTGGGAACCGACGGAATTCAAGCCGCGCTCAAGCGATGCCGTTCGGGACCGCATCTCGAGCGGCGGGGTGGATTTCCTCATCATCCTGCGTCGATTCGTCGGACACGACGTGGACGAGAAGCTCATTCCCGTCTGTGAAACGACGGGTACGCCCTACGTCTCGGTTCCGAACGGCTACGGCATCGGCCGGATCCGTCAGGAAATCGAACATCGGATCCCACGTCCGGAACCCGCCTAGCTCGCAGGGGACACCCGCGAGTTTTTTTGTTACATTGGCTCTGTTATGGCCTTGCACTTATCCACACCCGTCACCGCGCTTCCCGGCATCGGCGGAACTGCCGAAAAGGATTTGCGAAACCTCGGGGTGGGCTCGGTGCGCGACTTGCTGCTCTACCTGCCGTTCCGGTATGACGATTACTCGCTCGTGAAGCCCCTTTCGTCGTTGCGTCACGATGACACCGTCACGGTCACGGGCCGTGTCCGAGCCATCGAGTCGCGGCCGAGCAAGAGCGGTCGCGTGACGCTCACCGAGGCGATCGTCGAGAACGAGACGGGCGAGGTGAAGGTGACGTGGTTCAATCAGCCGTACATCACGAAGACGCTGCGCGCCGGGTCGGTTGCCGCGTTCGCGGGGCGCGTCGACGCGCGTTTCGGCGCCGCGACGTTGGTGAGTCCCGTGTGGGAACCGGCGGGGAGGCGCGAGAATACGGGACGGATCATTCCCGTGTACGGATTGTCGGGGACGCTGACGCAGCGGAGGGTGCGCGATGGGATTCGTTCCTCGCTTGCGGCCGCGATCGAGCTGCTCGACTTTTTGCCGATCGACATTCTGGACGCGGAGTCTTTTCCGTCGCGCGAAATCGCGATTCGCGATATTCATTTTCCCGAGTCGCGCGCTTCGCTCGACGCGGCGATCGCGCGGTTGAAGTTCGACGAGCTGTTCCTGCACCAGCTCATGTTCGCGGACGTCCGGCGCGCCAGGGAAGTGCGGCCGGCCCGTCCGATCCCGATGGACGCGGAACATTTGAAATCGTTCGTCGCGTCCTTGCCGTTCGCGATCACGAACGCGCAGCGCAAGGCCGCGTGGGAAATCGTCCAGGACTGCGAGCGCGATCGGCCGATGAACCGGCTGCTGGAGGGCGACGTCGGCAGCGGCAAGACCGCCGTGGCCGCGATCGCCATCGCGAACGTGAAGCGCGCCGGGTTCTCGTCCGCGTACCTTGCGCCGACGGAAATTTTGGCGTCGCAGCAGGCTGCCGCCCTGCTTCGGTTTCTTGGAGCGGGCGTCGGGCTTCTTACCGCGTCCATGGCGAAGGTCGACGGGGAAGACGTCCCGCGCAAGGTGCTGCTCGACGCGGTTTCGTCGGGCCGCGTCACCTGTCTCGCGGGGACGCACGCGCTGCTCCAAGGGATCGAGATTCCGAACCTATCACTCGTGGTCGTCGACGAGCAGCACCGTTTCGGCGTGCAACAGCGCAAGGCGCTGCTCGAGCGCCAGCCCGCCCCGCACTTGCTTTCGATGACCGCCACGCCGATCCCGCGTTCGCTCGCGCTCACCATCTACGGCGACCTCGACCTTTCGATTCTCGACCAGATGCCGAACGGTCGAAAGCCGGTCACCACCCGCCTGGTCTTCGAGAAGGACAAGAAGCCCATGTGGGACCACGTGCTGCGCGAGGTTCAGGAAGGCCGGCAGGCGTTCGTCGTCTGTCCGCTCATCGACGAGTCGGATACCATGGGCGCGAAGTCGGTCGCGGAAGTCACGAAGATCGTCGAGAAGGTGATGCCGCGCACGGTGCGCGTCGGCGTGCTGCACGGGAAGCTGTCGTCGGACGACAAGGCCGCCGCGATCGGCGCGTTCCGCGAAGGAGGCATCGACGTGCTCGTCTCGACGACGGTCGTCGAGGTCGGCGTCGACGTGCCGAACGCCACCGTGATGGTCATTTCGGGCGCGGAGCGGTTCGGGCTTTCGCAGCTCCACCAGCTGCGCGGCCGCGTCGGGCGTTCCGACGTCCAGTCGTATTGCTATCTTATGCCCGACGGATGGAGCCCGGACGCGAAGGAACGGCTCACGGCCATGACGCGTACGAACAACGGGTTCGAGCTCGCGGAGATCGACTTGAAGCTGCGCGGGGCGGGGAACGTCTTCGGCACGGCGCAGTCCGGGTTCCCGGATTTCAAGCTCGCCACGCCGTCCGACGTCGACCTGATGAAAAAAACGCGCGACTGGGCGTCGCGCGTTCTCGAAACCGATCCGGATCTGGCCGAGCATCCGCTCCTGAAGGACCAGGTGAAGCGCTCGCTCGACGAGGTGCATCTTGAGTGATTACAAATCTTTTACCGATTTCACCGTCTTAGGGGTCACTACCGTTTGGATGCCCATGCGTTTCGACTCGGCCGCTCGTCGGTCGAGATGCACGACCGAGCGCACTTCGCCGCCGAGGCCGACTTCGCCCACGAAGACGACGGGGCCGTTTTGGGCCTCGTTGCGGGAGGCGGAGACGATGGCCGCGCAGACCGCGAGGTCGGCGGCCGGTTCCTCAAGGGACAATCCGCCGATCACGTTCACGTACACGTCCGACTCGCCGAGTTTGAGCCCGGCGTGCTTCGATAAGATCGCGCAGAGCATTTGGAGTCGGTTCTGGTCGAAGCCGGAGGCACGTCGCACGGGCGTGCCGTAGCTGGCCTTCTCGACGAGCGCCTGGACTTCGACGAGGAAGACGCGCGATCCCTCGACGGCCGCGGCGACGACCGAGCCCGCGACGTTCTTTCGTTCTTCCAAAAATCGCGCGCTTGGATTGTCGACCGTCGCGAGTCCCGTCGCGGTCATCTCGAATACGCCGACCTCGTCCGCGGAACCGAACCGGTTCTTCATCGTGCGGAGCAGGCGATAGGCGTGCACCGGGTCGCCCTCGAGGGAGACGACGACGTCCACCAAGTGCTCGAGCGTCTTCGGTCCGGCGATGGCGCCGTCCTTCGTGACCTGGCCAATCAATAAGATCGGGATATTCGTGCGCTTGGCGAGGTCGAGCAACAGGGACGTGGCGTAGCGCACCATGGCCGGCGTGCCCGCGACCGAATCGAGTTCCACGGACACGAGCGTCTGGACGGAGTCGATGATCGCGAGGGACGGCTTTTCCTTCTCGATGGTCGCGACGATGGTCTCGACCGGGAGCGCTTCCAAGAAGTTCACGCCGGACGCGTTCAGGTTCAATCGGGAAAAGCGTCCCGCGAGCTGCGGGGCGGATTCCTCGCCGGACACGTAGAGGGAAGGGACGGTTCCGGCGATTTGGGCCACGAGCGTCGACTTCCCGATGCCCGGCTCGCCGGACAACAAAACGAGCGACCCGCGCACGAGCCCTCCGCCGAGCACGCGGTCGACTTCGGAAACCCCGGTCGCGACGCGCCCCGGGTCAGATCCCTTCGCCGCCTCCGCAATCGGCACCGACTTCGCGGCCTTCGCCTTGGATTTTACTTGGAACTTGTTGGTCGTCTCTTGTCCGTTTTCATCAACGACCGTCCCCCATTTCCCGCATTCCGTGCACCGCCCAGCCCACTTCGGAAACTGCGCGTCGCAATTCGAACAGGCAAACATACTAGCCGCCCGGGCAAATGCGTGACCAGGTGAAGTGCATGTAGTCCTGCATGACGTTCGGGCGCTTGCTCGACTGGCGGTCGCCGAGCCAGTCAAAGCCGTTGTTCAAAAATGCGGAAATCACCTCCTGCGGCAGGTCGCCGTGGCGCGATTCGCAGATGGACTGGCAGCTGTTCGAACCGATGCAATTGCACGCGGTCGAGGCGTTGCCGTCGAAACAGGCCGACGGGCAGTTCGGGTTCTTGTCGGGGTTGACGTCGATGGCCGTGCCCCAGGAATGCGCGGACAGGACCGACGGGTTGTTTTTGTTCGCGCGCCAGCTGAAGGTGTTGCCGCCCGTATCCCGCGTAATGTCATAGTTCACGCCGGAGGCCTTGATGGCGGCGAACGCGTTCGTGAAGTCGGTCACGGCCTGCTCGTTGACCTGGTACGTGCGCTTGTGCCCGAGATAATCCATGGTCACGTCCACGAGCTTGACCTCGGACGCCGACGCGCCGAAATGCGCGATCATGCAGTCCTGCCACTTGTTCTTTCCGAGCAACGCGGCGCCGCTGGCCGTCTGGGAGGTGGCGTCCGCGTCCGACGGTTCGATCAGGTTTTCGGTCGGAACTTCGGGGATCACGGAGATGCTCAGGTCTTGGAACGCGGTCAAGTTCGGGTTGACGACGAACAGGATCACGTAGACGAACAGGAGCAGGACAAATCCCGTGACCGCGTTCGAAATGCGTTCCTTGGCCTTGCCGATCTCGCCGGTGCTCGCGCCTATCACGTACTGCACGCCGCCGACCATGATCATGATGATCGCGACGGTAATGGCGAAGTTGATGAGGAACGCATACATTCCCGCGACGTAGGTCGCGAGGAAGTTGGAGGTAACGTTGCCGTTCTTGAGGTACGGGATGGAGAAATTCACGCCCGGAATGGCGACGGACAGTTCCGGCGTGGCGTAGGAAATGGTGCGGGTTGAGACGGACGCGCTTGCCTGTGTGGCCGCCGCCGCGTCGGATTTCGAGATGACGCAGGCGCGCAGGGCCGTGTCCGCACCCATCGTTGAATTGTCCCCCTCGTACACGTCGCTTACGTATTCGATGCCGTACAATCCCTTGCAGTAGGCTGTGCAGTCGGCCGCGCTCCCCGTCGTGGGGTTGAACGCGTCACAGTCCTGTCCCGTGTGGTAGCACAGGCACATCGGATCGGCCGCGCGCGCGGGAAGGGCGTGTAAAAATGAGACGTTCGTGAGAACGGATAGGGAAATGACGAGCGCGAAGAAGATCCGTTTCATACTTACTTGTGGAGCGCGTTGCGAACGAGGGTCGTCAGCTGCTCGACGGAAAGGGCGCCCGAGGTCGCGTCGGAACCGACGTAGATGGTCGGCGTGGCGAGGATGCCGAGCGCCTGGCCTTCCTGAAAACCGCGCCGCACCACGTCGAGCGTGTCGCGGTTGTCGTAGCAGGCCTTGAATGCGATCGTGTCGAGCCCGACGTCCGCGGCCGCGTTCGCGAGTTCGTCCTCGGAAAGGTACGTTTGCCGTTCGAACAAGGCGTCGTGGTATTCCCAAAACTTCCCCTGGCGGTTTGCGCACTGCGCCGCGATGGCGGACGGCGTGGCGAGCGAGTGCGCGCTTTCGTTCGGCATGTCCTTCCACACCAGGCGCAGGTCGTCGGGGAAGGAGCGCATGACGGCCGTGAGATTGTCGGAAAGGTCCTTGCACGGCTGGCATTGGAAGTCGCCGAACTCGACGATCGTCACCGACGCGTCGGACGGGCCCGTCGCCGGGTCGACGAACGTGACCGTCGGCGTCGTCTGGGTTCCGGCCGTGTCGTTCGAGGCGATGGGCTTCGGCTTCACCGGCTGCAGGCGCAGGAAGAAGAACACGAAGACGATCGCGGAGAGCGTTCCGATGGTGAGAAAGGTGAGCCAGGGTCTGGGCATAGGCTATTTCAGGCGCATGCTGCGCAGGGTGCCGTCGGACCGGTCGACGAAGTAGAGCAGGGTGCCGTCCGCGGAGACGGACAGGGACTCCATCGCCGTCTCGACGTCCGGGATCGCGACGAGGGCGATCCGGCCCGTGGCCGCGTCAATTCGGTAGACGGAATCCGGATAGTCCGCATACAACGCGCGTTGCAGCCCGGCGTTGTTCGGCAGGTTGCGCGGGACGGCGCAGTAGACGGTGGAGGCGTTCTGCCACGTGCATTTGTCGGCCCACGTGTTGAGTCCGAGCGAGTGGCGGTCGTCGCCCATGGTGGCCGGCGTGCCGTCGACGAGCCAGAGCAGCGGTTTGTTGTTCGAATAGGATCCCGCGACCGAGTAGAGGATCTGGTGGCCGTCCGGCGACCAGTTCGAGAGGAATTCGAGTCCCTCGACCGTCAGGCCCTTGTAGTTTTCGCCGTTGAGCCCGATCGGGAGAATCATCTTGCGGTCGAGTCCGCCCGAGAGCGATTCGGCCGTGTCCGAGAACGCGACCACCTGGTTGTTCGGGGACCACGATACCGTGACCTTGTCCGCGTTCTCCCCGAGCGGCTGGAACGCCTGCACGTTGCTGCCGTCCGCGTTCGTCGTGACGAGCCATCGGTTGTTCGGGTCCACGCCGATCGCCTTGGCCTCGATCTTGTCCGTGGTCGGGGCGAAGTCGAAGTCTTCCCAGTGCTTCGGGAGCGTGGTCTGCTTCTCCGTGGCAAAGTCGTACACGATGTTCGTCCCGTCCGGAAACTCGATGACGGCCTTGTTCGCGTCGCCGTTCCAGGAAACGTTTTCCGCGCTCGGGAACTCGGTGTCGGAAAGCAGGACGAGGTTGCCGTTCTCGTCGACGGTGTAAAATTTTCCGTCCGCCGGATTGTAAAAATTGACCGAGGCGCCGTTCGCG
>DAISXX010000061.1:0-6927 GCA_036825695.1 Patescibacteria group bacterium
GAGTTTCGAGCGCGAGCGCGGGCGCGTCCGTGAGGAACAAGATCACGTCGTCCGCGAACGTGGTCTCTCGGCTCGACACCGACAGCGTCTTGGTCCATGAGGAGTACCCGTCTTTCTCAACGCGTACCGGATGCTCGCCCGGGAGGACGTTCTTTACGACCGACGGCGTTGTCTGTCGGATCGTGTCGTCGTCGATGAGGATGCTGGAGCCCTTCGGGACGGAACTGATGGACAGGATGCCCGTTTGGACGATGCGGCCCGCCGAGAACGAATAGCGGTAGCCGGCCGTGTAGAGCACCGTAAGCGGCGCGGCAATCAAAAAAGCCGTGAGAAAACACAAAAATAAGATGCGTCGCGTGCCTGTTTTCATACCATTGCTATGATAGCACAAAGTGGGGTATCCTTTGACCATTATGCATCCGATCCTTCGCGCGTCGCGCCGCCCTTCGCGCGGCATTCTCATTCTCGTAACCTTGGCCGTCGTTGGAACGTCCTTTTCTTCGGGGTGGCTGCTTGGTCGCCAACAAGGCATCCGTTCGGTCGTTCCCGCGGGCGAAGGGCGCGTCACCAACCAGGGCACGCTCTCCGCGTCGCTCGGCAACGACGTGGACTTCGCGGAGTTTTGGAACGTTTGGAATCTCGTGAAGGAAAACTTTTACAAACAGCCGGTCTCGGACAAGGATTTGTTTTACGGGGCCATGAAGGGGCTGGTCGCGGCGACCGGCGACCGGTACACCGTGTATTTCGACCCGGAGGAAGCGGAGAGCTTCTCAAGCGCGCTCGCCGGGAAGTTCAGCGGGATCGGCGCGGAACTCGGCATGAAGGACAACCAGCTCGTGATCGTCGCGCCGTTGCCGGATTCGCCGGCCGAGAAGGCTGGACTGCTCGCGGGCGACAAGATCCTCGCGATCGACGGAACCGAAACCATGGGCATGGCCGTGGACACCGCGGTTTCCAAGATTCGCGGCGACGAGGGAACCGCCATTACGCTCACCATCAGTCACGACGGCGTGCAGGATGCCGAGGACGTCACCATCACGCGCTCGATCATCACGATCGATTCCGTGAAGTGGTCGATCGACGAGAACGGCATCGCGACCATCAATATCTTCGAGTTCAACCAAGACACGAGCGGCCTGTTCAACCAGGCGGTCAATGACGTGCTTTCGAAAAACGCGAAGGGGATCGTTCTCGACCTGCGTTCCGACCCGGGCGGGTTCCTCACCGCCGCCATCGACGTGGCGAGCGCGTGGATCGGCTACCAGCCGGTGGTGCTTGAGAAGCAGCAGGAAAACACGCAGGCCTATCCGGGCATCTCGGCCCCGCGGCTCGCGAACGTCAAGACGGTCGTGCTCGTGGACGGCGGCAGCGCGTCCGCGTCCGAAATCGTGGCCGGGGCGCTTCAGGACTACGGGCTTGCCACGCTCGTCGGCACGCAGACGTTCGGGAAGGGTTCGGTGCAGGATTATCGAGACCTGCCGGACGGATCGGCCGTGAAGATCACCATCGCGCAGTGGTTCACGCCGAAGGGACGCACCATTAACGAAACCGGAATCACGCCAGACAGCGTGGTCGAATACACCAAAGAAGACGCAGATGCCAAACGTGATCCACAAAAAGAAAAAGCCATCGAAATCCTCTCCGCGAAATAAGTCGCGCCGCGTCGAGCGGGAGGTGTCCTCGGGAGGCATCGTGTTCCGCCGGTTCGGCGGGAAGATTCAGTTCGCGCTGATGCTCGACTCCTACGATAAGTGGGCGTTCCCGAAGGGGCATGTCGAGGCCGGCGAAACCATCGAGGAGGCCGCGGCCCGCGAGACGCTCGAGGAACTCGGGCTGTCCGAAATCCGCCTGCTTGAGTCGCTTGGAAAGATCGACATCTGGTTCCGCGACCGGTACGAGAAAAAGGGGACGCTCATCCATAAGGACATCCACTACTTCCTGTTCGAGACCACGGCGGACGCGGAATTGCATCCCGATCCGGGCGAGCACGCGTATGACGCCAAATGGGTGTCTCCCGGCGAGCTCATGGGCGCATCAAGTTATCCGGACATGGTTCCGGTTTTGGAACGCGCGCTCGCATATGTGGCGAATGAATCCCGGCATTGAGCAATTGAAAACCGGTTGGAACGACGTGAAGGGGATTCGCGCGGGGTTTTGGTTTTTGATCCGCGGAGCGGCGTACGTCTTGCGGGCACGCCGACTTTGGCCTCTGCTCGTTGCGCCGGTGCTCGTGAACGCGCTGTTGTTTTCGTTGTTCCTCTTCGGGATCGCGACCGCGTTTCGAGGGGTGTTCGCCTCGGCGCATCCTGGGAATTGGTGGCAGACCGCGCTCGTGGTGGCCGCGCTCGTCGCGTTCGTCGGCGCGATGTTGTTCATCGGATCGGCGGTGTTCGTGGCTGTCGGTTCCATCCTTTCCGCCCCGTTCTACGATACGCTCGCTCAAGTCGCGGCCCGCGATGGGGGCGCCATCGTGGTTGACCACGCCTGGTGGAGCCACGTTTGGCCGTCGATCAAGCACGCGGCCACCAAGCTCTGGTGGTACTTGCTCGTTCAGGTCGGACTGATTATTCTCTACATACTGCCCGGCGCGTTCGGCCCGGTAGCGTTCGTCGTCTTTGGCTTCGTCGCGACGGCGTTCTTCCTCGCTTTAGATTTCCTTGATTTTTCCTTCGATTTCCAAGGATGGACGTTTAAGGAGCGTCGTGACTGGTGTTTGGCCCACAAGGGGCTGGTGCTCGGGTTCGGTACCGGCGTGTTCCTCGGTCTCGGCATCCCGGTCGTCAACCTGTTCGTCCCACCCATGGCCGTTGTCGGCGCCGTACTGCTGTTCCATGAGACGGCTACGTTGGAACGTGAATCTTGAGTTTTGGAACTTCCCGTCACTATGTCCCCATTGATTCTCACTGGCCGCGTTGAGCGCGGCGAAGGCATCGCAACTGGCCTCGGATGTCCGACGGCAAATCTTGCGGTGGAACACGGGGTGATCATTCCGGCCTTGGGCGTGTATGTCGCGGAAACGGTTCTGGAAGGAGACACGTATCCGTCGTTAGTGTGCGTGAACGATGGGCGGACCGGAACGAATCTCAAGCTGGAGGTGCATTTGCTCAACGTTTGCAAGGATTTGGTCGGTCGGCAGTTGTCCGTGCGATTGATTCATAAGACGCGCGACCTTGTTCCGTGGGAGGGAGAAGACCAGATGCGCGCCTTGATTGAGCAGGACCTTGACCGGGCACGCGCGTGGTTTTCTAGCCAGAAATTTGACCCCGTGCTAAGATAAGCCCGTAAATCCTTAAGTTTTCCACAGGCCCTGTTTAAGAGGGTCGGAAAAATACTCCTATGGCCAAGATGACCAAGAGCCAGACGATGGCTGCGCTCGCCGATTCGACCGGCATGTCCAAGAAGGACGTCGCGATGTTCATGGACAAGCTCACGGAGCTCGCCTACAAGCAGACTAAGTCCGCCGGTGAGTTCGTTCTCCCGGGATTCGGCAAGCTCGTGAAGGTGCACCGCGCCGCGCGCCAGGGCCGCAATCCGGCCACGGGTGAAGCCATCACGATCGCCGCCAAGACCGTCGTGAAGTTCCGCGTCGCCAAGGCCTGCAAGGACGCGCTCCTCTAGGATGCGTGAAAACGCTCCGACGCACGTCGGAGCGTTTTTGGTATACTTTGTGACATGGAACGAGACAGACAAAACCTTACGGAACGATTTCCCTCGAAGTTCGAGAAACCGGCGGCGTCCGAACCGGGCACGGAGCGGCGTGACGCGCTGCTCGACCGGCTTCAGGATCCGCTCGGGTCGCTCGCGAATTTGGAGAAGGATCGCGCGAAGCCAGGGACTATGTACGAGGCGATGATCCAGCGTCCGGGCGATATCGTTTTGTTTTCGGGAGAGGACCGTCTCCGGCGCGAAAGCAATACGCTGATCGAGCGGTTGAACGCGTCGCGTCCGTCGGGAACGACCCCGATTCGGACCTTTCATGAGGACGCGGCCGCCATGAAGGTGCTCGACCGGCTGGCGGCGCGGCGGCAAATCAACAGGCTCAAGCGGCAGTCCGGTATCGTGGTCGCCGCCTCGGACGAGGTTTCGGATACGGAGATCGTGGTGGCGGTTCGGGCGTACGAGGCAAAGCGCGGTTACAACGATCCGTCCCCGGCGAATCTGCGCGAGTCGATGCGTGGGACGGTTGAGGATTGGAAAACGCTCGAGGGCGCCTGGGACGAGCTCGGGATCGGCGCGGCCGCGGAGCAGGCGGCTGCCGGTCCGGAAGGGCAGGAGACCGATACGCGACGCAGATCCTTTGAGAATATGCGCGAGCGCGTCCGGTCGTTCGTCGAGGAGATCGGTCGCGTCCGGTATCGTGAGCAACGCGACCGGAACGAGCGCGAGCCGGTTCGGTACGCGGAGGTTGCCGCCGAGGCCTTGAGGCGCATTACGGACAGGATGGCGGAGGAGTCGGGCGCGGCCGTCGACCTCGTCTATTACGAGCAGCCGGACGACGTGCCGAAGTTGTTTGAATCGGGCGCGATCAAGCAGATCTCGGAACTTCCCGAGTCCGACCAGGTGATCCAGCGCAAGAGCAGGTGGAAGAACCTCGACCAAATTCTTCGCGAACGCAAGGAGGTCGAGTCCGCGCTCGGGTGGAACGACGGCGGTCCGGTGTACCATCTGGTGGCCCAGACCGACCGGGACATGCGGCGGCCCGGCGGCCCGGCTGACAATTACGGGGCCATCGGGTTCGTGATCGACCAGGCAAGGCTCCGCGTCGAACCGACGTTCACCGAGGGCGATTCCCTGAACCCGGCTCCGCTTCCGAGCTTTTATCCGCATGAGCGCGGCGGTGACGCCGTGCTGCGGCGGGCCATCGCGCGCGAGCATCTTTCGCTCGCCAACGCGCTGCTCGAAGAGGGTCGCACGCTGTTTCCGGACCGGCTCCACAACATGCTGCGTTACGTCGAGGCGCAGGTGGGCGGCGTAAGCGGTTCGGACCTCTTCGCCGCGGTCCGCGAGGTCGTCATGAATACCGTCGTGCTCGACGCGGACGACCGGCACGTTTCCGAGGACGTCCTCGCCACGCATCAAGCGGAACGGGCGCGCATCGAGGCGCTGTGCGCTGAGCGCGGCATCCCGGTTCGATTCATTCCATAACCGTGCCAACGTGTCTTTGCCACAGGGAAAACAACCGATCAAGGCCATTCTCATTGATCTCATCCAGCCCCGCATGACCGCGGCGCAGAGTTTGGAGCGTCTCGAGGAGCTGGAGGAACTCGTGAACACGTACGGCGGCATCGTCGTCGTGAAGAAGTACCAACGACGGTTTTCGCCGCATCCGCGCACGTTCATCGGGCCGGGGAAGGTGGAGGAGATCGCGACCGAGGGCCCGGCGCTCGGGATCAGGCTCGTGGTGATCAACGACCGGCTCAAGGCGCGGCAGATGTACAACGTGGCCGAGCGGCTGCAGAAGGCGGGCATCCAGGTGTGGGACCGCGTCGATTTGATTTTGAAAATTTTCGGGAAGCACGCGCACACGACCGAGGCGAGGCTTGAGATTGAGCTCGCGAGCATCAACCACATGGGCCCGCGCATTTACGGCATGGGCATGGAATTGTCGCGCCAAGGCGGCGGCATTGGGACGAGCGGCGTCGGCGAGACCAATACCGAAATCATGAAGCGCCATTTGCGCGAACGGGAGCAGACGGTGAAGGACAAGCTGAAGAAATACGCCTCTGGCCGCGATTTGCAGCGGCGCGATCGAGCGCGGCGCGGGCTCAAGACCGTCGCGATCGTCGGCTATACGAACGCGGGGAAGACCACGCTCCTGAATGCCCTGACGGGCCGCAAGGAATACGCGGCCAACGAGCTGTTCGCGACGCTCGACACGCGCGTCGGCTCGCTCTATCTTCCGACCGCCCGCAAGACCGCGCTCCTTTCCGATACCATCGGTTTCATTCGCGACCTTCCGCCCGACTTGATTCAGGCGTTCACGTCCACGCTCTCGGAAGCCGTCTCGGCCGACCTGCTCCTGCACGTGGTGGACGCGTCCGACAAGAACGCCGCGAAGCAAATCGCGGTCGTGGAGGACGTGCTCGCGAAGCTCGGCGTGCTCTCGACGCCAAGGATCGTCGCGTTCAACAAAGTCGACCTCGTTCGAGGCGCGGCGGCAAAAAAGGCGCTCGCGGCCATCGAGACCGCGTTGCCCACGTTCCGCGTTTCGGCCGCGACCGGAGCGGGGACGGAGGAACTCGTGGCCGCGATCGAGGAGCGCCTTTGATGCTATCGGACGGTCGTTCCCGTAAAGATCATGACGTACGTGCCGTTCGCGGTCTTTGCGACGGCCGGGTCGCCCGCCTGCGTATTCGTCGGCGTTGGCGTCGACCAGGAGTTGCCGTCCGCGGATTCCGTCCACCACGCCTTGCCGGGCCCGCTTCCGTAAAAGCGGATCATCCCGTCGACGGCCAGCAGGTTTCCGGTCCAATTCCATGGAGTCGAGGCGATGTCGTCCTGCCGCGTGAACGTGAGGCCGTCTGCCGAGGTGGCATGGTACGCGCCGACGTTCGTGGCCGGGGCGACAAGCTGCCACGTGCCGTTCAGGAGCAGCGCCGCGCTGTCATACACGCGTCCGTTCTCGACGGCCAGCCGCGTACCCGTCTCGAACGCGTAGGCCAGGCCGTCGTCCGAGATCGCGGAGAAGATCTCCATGCGATTGTTCGGCCCCTGCCGGTCCGGCGACGAGGTGAAGTACATGCGGATCTTTCCGTCGGCCGTGAGCGCGAGCGTCGGGTCGAACGGGCGCTGGTAGCCGCTCGGCATTCCGCTTACCGTGATCGTTTTTGGATCGGACCACGTCGTGCCGTCGTCGTCCGAGAACGAGACGGCGACTTTGTCCCAGGATTCGTCGATTTCCGGAAACCATTGGAACGCGGCCACGAG
>DAISXX010000062.1:0-6913 GCA_036825695.1 Patescibacteria group bacterium
TTCCGTACACGTTCATACGCGCTTACCCTCTCACAAGGCCGCCGCCTTTTCAATCTCGATCCGTCCGCCCGGGTTCAGCACGATCGTGTCGCGCCGTCCGACGCGGCCCTCGAGAAGCGCGGTGGCGATGGCGTTGTCGACTTCCTCCTGGATGATGCGGCGCAACGGTCGCGCGCCGAACTTCGGATCGAAGCCCTTGCCCGCCAAGTCCGCGACGGCCTCGTCCGTGGCACGGAAACTGATGCCCTTCGCCTCGAGCCGCTCGGCGACCTGCGCGATCATGAGATAGGTGATCTGCTGCACGTCGTCCGTAGTCAGCGGACGGAAGACGATCACGCCGTCGAAGCGGTTGAGCAGTTCCGTGCGGTACACGCCGCGCAATTCCTCCTCAAGCAGGCGCGTCTTGATTTGATCGACCGGCGTGCCCGCGCCGACCGCGGCTTGGATGTAATCCGATCCCGCGTTCGACGTGACGATGATGATAGTGTTGGTGAAGTCGACGGTTTGGCCCTGCGAATCGGTGAGACGCCCCTCGTCGAACACTTGGAGGAACAGATTCAAAATGTTCGGGTGCGCCTTCTCGAACTCGTCGAGCAGGAGGAGGGAGAACGGCGTGCGGCGCACGGCCTCGGTCAGCTGTCCGCTCTCGCCGCCCGGCGCGCCGATGAGCCGGTAGACGCTCGCCTGATCCTGGTATTCCGACATGTCGAACCGAAGCAGGTTGCTTTCGCCGCCGAAGTACGACGCCGCGACGGCCTTCGCGAGCGCGGTCTTTCCGACGCCCGACGGACCGAGGAACAAAAACGTGGAAATCGGCTTGTTCGTGGCGCGCAGTTCCGAGCGTGCACGGCGTAACGCCGAGCTCACGGCCTTCACCGCCTCCTCCTGGCCGATCACGCGCGCGTGGATCTTATCCTCGAGCGACAGCAGCTTCTCCTTCTCGTCGGCGTTCACCTGCGTCATCGGGATGCCGGTCTTGTCCGCGAGCACGCGTTCCACGTCGGCGCCGCCGACGAGCGCGTTGGCGCCGCGCTCCCGAAACGCGATGAGCGCGGCCTCCTTGCAAATTTGAATGGCTTTCTTCGGAAGATAGTCGGTGTGGACGTACCGGTCGGACAACGTCACGGAGCGTTCCACCGCGTCGAACGTGAAGATGACGTTCTGTTCGTACTCGATGGCGCCGACCTTCGATTCGACGACGTGAATCGCGGCGTCCGTGTCCGGCTCCGCGACGTTCACCTTCTCGAAGACGCGCGACAACACGGAACGCTCGACGACGTTCGAGAATCCCTGCGGCGTCGTCGTCGCGATCACGAACGCGATGCGGCGCGACAGCGCGTCGGCCAGCAACGGCGCGAGCTCGCTCGCGGCCACCTGGTCGACGTTCTGCATCACGAGCACGATGTTGCGCGCCTTGCTCGCGTCGGACAGCGCCGCGATAAGCCGGGCCTGCGCCTCGGCCGCGTTCACGCCGCCCGTGAGCGACGGAAGCACGACGCTCACCAGCCGCCTGTCCTGCAACATCTTCGGCACGTCCTCCCGCACCATGCGCTCCGCGAGCCCGGCGAGCATCGCGGTCTTCCCCACCCCTTCCGGACCGACGAGCAGCACGTTCTGCCCGCCGCCCTCGATGACGCGCAGGAGCTCGTCCATCTCGCGCTCGCGGCCGATGAGCATGGGAAGGCCTCCGGACACGGCCTGCGCGGTAAGGTCCTCGGAAACGGCGTCGAGCGCGGGCGTCTGCACGGCGGTCATTGATCGGTTCATCGATCCGCTCGGCTTGAACGCGGCCGCGCGGCGAAATTTGTCATACCGTTCGCGCAGCGCGTCGGTAATGCGAATCCACTCAACGACGTTCGCGAGCCGCGACTCGTCGGTCTTTTTGTCGTACAACAACTCCTGAACGAACGCGTCACGGCGGTACGCTTCAAAAAATACCTCGGTCGCGGACACGGAGCCGCGTCCCTGCGCGCATGCGTTCGCGAACGCGGCGAGAAGAACCTGCTCGGCTTCCGATGAAAATGCCGGTCCTGGTCCGACCGGCTGCGCGAGCAACCGGCGGTTCAGTGCCTCCCGAAGCTCGTCGAACGGGATGCCGAGACGGCCGAATACCACGGGAACGTCGCCGTGCGAGAGCGACGCGACGAACAAGTGGACGGCAAGCAACTGCGCGTGGCCGAATTTGGCCGCGAGCTCATACGCTTCTTCCACGGCCTTCATGGCCTCCGGATGGAACAAATCCGCGACGTTCGCGCGATCGCCTTCCGGAACCGGAGACAGGACGTTCGGACGGTCCTCTCCGCGCGGAAACGACGGCATGCGGACGCGTTGTCGGCTGACCTCGGCGATGCGTTCGAACACGAACGCGCCGCAAAGGAAGGCCAGGGACGCGCATAGTCCCGCCGGGCCCGGACGCATGGCCGCGCGCCAGAGGCCGCCGGAAGAACCGGCAACCATGGCCGCGATCCATCCGGCCGCGAGCAAAAACACCGACGTCGCGACGAGCACCGACGCGTTGACCGCGTCCTGAACCTTGCGACGGCGTTTCTTGGCCGCGATCGATTCCGCGTCGAGACGCTCGGACCAAACGTAAACCTTCTCGCCGACGTCGACGCCGGCGGTCGGTACGGATTGAACGGGG
Source organism: Patescibacteria group bacterium (assembly GCA_036825695.1). Lineage (GTDB taxonomy): Bacteria > Patescibacteriota > Patescibacteriia > UBA9934 > GWF2-40-263 > YC12-FULL-57-11. The sequence goes on from DAISXX010000062.1 coordinate 2,642, forward strand.
TTTGGATCGAAGACGGTCATGGGTCGTGTCTAAAACAGGAACATGCCGACGCCGTGGTACAGAATGCCGAGCACGGCGGCAGGAAGCAGAACGAGATAGGCCGCGAATCCGGCGACCGCGACGGTCGACCACAGCGCCACGGCCGCACCGCGCGCCACGATCATCGCGATGCGGATCAGAAAGCTGATGAGCCGACCGCTCCACTCGGTCTCGCCGTACATCGGCACGAACACGTTGCGCACCCACACGCCGAGCGCGAACAGCTCGGACGCCTCTCGCACGGAACGCCGCACCCAGGCGGCCATGATCGCGAGGCCGCGGCCGTACCACCAAAACGGCAGCGCCAGGAATCCGCCGAAAAATTCGGAAAAAATCAAACGCAGAACCATACGTTGACAGTATAGCATAAAACCGATATCCTCTCCGTTCATGGGCGAATAGGTCGCCTATGCCAGGAAGAGGTTTCATGTCGTTCCTTCCGCTCCCCCAACTCCTTCCGCTCATCCCCCCACTCGCCGCCCCCGCCTCTCTGCGGCTGGTCGTCAGCTACCACCCCATCGGGTTCGAAGGCGGCGGAACATCCGTCCACGTCGACGTGGCCGAAGGAATCACGACGATCCAGTGCGGCAACACGCCGGCCGATTTCCTCGCGCACACGATCCCGAACCTCGTGAAACAGCATTCGCACCGCGACGATCCGCTGTTCGTCGCGATCTATGCCGGATTGAACGGGTTCGTCCCCGCGCTTGGCGCCCTCACGGAAGTCACGCGCATCCGGCCAAATACCCGCTTCGTGGTCCTGACCTGCACATGCATTTCGGCAGACCAGGAAGAACGACTGTCCGTGCTTTTCGGAACCCGATCCGTCGCCGCCGTCGGCTGGTGCGGATGCAGCGGAACGCGAGAAATGCACGCCATTTGCCTGGCACTCCGCGGCACTCCGGCCGACGAGGCCATTCGCCTCACGCCCGGCCTTTCCCCCCGGAATACCAACCTCCGCCTCGGCGCCTGAACCCAGGCGCTTTTTTGTTCCGTTAAATAAAAGACGACCTGACGAATCAGATCGTGAGCATCCGGTCGATCGCCACGCGCGAGCGGGCGGCAACCTTACGGTTGATGTGGACGACGTGTTCGTCCTGGTACGGCCGCTTCGGGTCGCAGCACCCGTCGTCGCAGAAGACGATCTCCACGCGGTCCTCGCGGAGCGAGCGAAGCAGTTTCGGGAAGGTATTGCCCTTCATGAAACGGCAGCTCGCCTGCGGGGAGACCGGGTGGAACGTCTTGTTCGGCATCTCCTTGCGCAGGCGGTAGATGAGCCCGAGCTCGGTCGCGACCACGAACTCGTCGCAATCGGACCGAAGCGCGTGCTGCACCATCTGTTCCGTCGAGAGGAAGTAAACGCGGTCGGACGGCAGGATCCCCTGGGACGCCTTGAACCGGCACGAGTTCGCGCACCCGCACTCCGGATGCACGATGAGCTGCGCGTTCGGATACTCCTCAAGCGCGAGCTCCGGCGCGTCGTCGCCGATGCGCTCGTGGACGTAGCAGGACGCGTGGTTGCCCTGGTACGCGTGCTGGTACACCTCGATCCGGCGGTCGGCATCGTCGCGCATCGCCGCGACGGCCGCGTCGTCCGCGCCGTCACGCCGCATCTCCTCCGACATGAGGTCGATGGCCTTCGCCTTCATCACCCAGCCGAGGAACTTGTCCGGCAGCACCAGGATCTGCGTGCCGGGGTTGTTCAGGAAGGCGTGGACGATGATGCGGTCGGCGTTGCCAGAAGTGCAGATGTAGTCGCTGATCGACTTCGCATACGCCGACGAGTTGACGTACGTGACAAGCACGCCGCGCGGATTGTGTGCCTTCCAACGCTCGAGCCACGCGTAGTCCGTCCCGGACACGAGCGAACACCCGAGCACGTCCGGACCGTCGCAGGTGAACACCCGCGCCTGGTCGCCGAGGATCATCTTCGCGGTCGCGCCCATGAAATGCACGGCCTCGAAATCCACGCGCGTGGCGCCCGAGGTCTTCAGCTTCTGCGCGAGCCCGAGCGAATCGCCAAGGAGTTCCCCGATCTCGTGAAACTCCGGGTGCAGGTAGTTGTGCACCGTGATGACGGAGCCCTTCTCCCTGGCGAGCACCCCGATCTCGACCGCTTGCGCCGCCAGTTCCATGCAGAACGGGAGCGTGTAGCGGCCGGGATACAGGTCTCCGGCGAACCGATTGAACTTCTCGTACCACTCTTCTCCGAGCGAGTCTTCTTCCGACATTGAAACCTCCGTTGTTGGTTCACTGCGGTGCGCGGAAGATAACGCAAACCGCGGCAACCGTCAACGGTCGCCGCGGTTTCGCAGCTCTTCCATGAGCTGGTCGAACACACCTCGTGAATAAGACACCCCCTGAATTCCCCACGTCGACGAAAGGAGCTTGGAAACCCATACGAAGGCCCACTTCCATTCCAAATCACCACATACTACAACCATCTCCAGCTCCGCACATCCGAACAGCCTGAGGACCATGCCCTCGTCCACCGTGACGCGCAGACGGTCCATGAAGTTCGCGGTCAGGAATAGGAAGCGCCAATGCAGGAACCGAATCCAATCGGGCGCCGTCCGAACGATGGATTCACGTAAATCGCTTGACAATTATCCAAAAAACTGATACTTTTTCCCTCCTTCGAAGGAGAAGGACCGATGCACAAACTCTTGAGAGAACTGGAATCCCGAGGTCTCCGTTGTGTTGCCCGCTACGCAGCGGACACGGAGGCGGTGTCCGTCAGGAGCTTTGCGATCGTGCCCATCCGGTCCAATTACAAAGGACGGACGGTGATCGCATTCGCGAGAATTGAGAAACGGCAGGGCGAGCCGAGTTCCGTAGAAGTGGGGATCGTGCTCAGCGATATCGACGATGCGCTGGGGGAGGTTGCCAAACGGGTGACTGTACCGCGCTTCCGCTTCCTCACCACGGCCCACTACATGCCGCTCCGCCGCCGAAACCAACCGGTGCTCGAAACGGTGTTCCGTCTGAAGGAGGAACATCGTACCGATTCCGTTTCCACGAGTGATCTGGCGGACGACATCGCCGAGATCATCCGTCTGGCGCGTCCGCGCGCAAGACGAGGCAAGATCAGCTGCCTTCAAGTCTCCCTTCCCATGATGGGGAGCTCCCGGGACGTTCCGATGGCCGCCCGGCACTTCTGCGACCACGTCGTCCGCGTGAATGGGCTGCGCCCATACGCGAAACGGATCGCCGGCCACAGGCTCGATGAAAGCGCGCACCGCTGAACCATGTCAGCGGTTTTTTTATTCCATACGGCGCCCGTCAACGATCGCCGCGGTTTCGCAGCTCTTCCATGAGCCGCAGGTAGAATCGGAGGTTATGGATGGTCGCGAGCCGCATGGCGAGAATCTCGCCGACAGAGAACAGGTGACGCAAATACGCGCGGCTCACGGTCGCACACGTGGAGCAGTCGCAGAACGCGTCCACCGGCGACTCGTCGAATTGCGACGGCTCGGCCGTGACGTTCAGCTTCTTGTAAAAGTTGATCGGGTTCGCGTCGAAGTCGATCGTCGACGGATCTTCCGCCCAGGTGAACAGCGTGCCGTGGCGCGCGTTGCGCGTCGGCAGCACGCAGTCGAACATGTCCACGCCGAGCGAGACGTAATGCACGATCTCCTCCGGCATCCCGCCTCCCATGAAATAGCGCGGCTTGTCCTCCGGCATCCGATCGCAAATAAACTCCGCGACGCGATACGCGTCCTCGCGCTTCTCGCCCACCGAGAGCCCGCCGATCGCGTAGCCGTCGAAGCCGATCTCCTTCAGACCGTTCAGAGATCGTTCGCGGAGGTCTTCGTGAGTTCCTCCCTGGACAATCCCGAACAACGAGGCCGTCTGGGGGCGGAAGACAGGGCTCCCGCCGCCCGGAGCGGAGCCCGCAGGGCGTAGTGAGGACGGTGGGATGGCTGCAGCAGGGGCCCCGGACGAAGGCGCGAGAAACGCGTCCTTGCATCGCTTCGCCCAACGCAAACTTCGCTCCATCGCATCCTCGTACCGCTCCCGCGTCGAGTCGCCGGCGGCCACGTCGTCAAATTGCATGACGATGTCCGAACCGATCGCGCGCTGCATCTGCATCGACAACTCCGGCGAGAGATCGATCTTCTTGCCGTCGATGTGCGACTGGAACGTGACGCCCTCTTCCTTCGTCTTGTTCATCTTCGACAAACTGAACACCTGGTAGCCGCCCGAGTCCGTCAGAATCGGCTTGTCCCAACC
>DAISXX010000063.1:0-6904 GCA_036825695.1 Patescibacteria group bacterium
AGGGAAGCCCGTGCTCGCGATCAACCGCGCCTACGATGGTATGGACCGCCCCCAGGCGCTTGCGGCCATCGGGAACACGCTGTTCGCCGAGGCCCGCATCTCCACCGATCCGGTGGTGATGCGCGACAAGGAGCGCAAGGCGCTTCTTGCGGAGCGGCTGAGGCTCATCCGCGAGGAGAAGTACTCCTACGGCCGCGGGCCCATCAAGCTCGGCGACGCGCACGGACGCCGCGCGGCGTACGTCGGCGGCGAGTACGTGGAGTTGCCAGCCGAGGTTCCCGGACTCTGGTTCCAGAGCCCGGGTCTGAAGCCCTGGATGTCGGAAGAACCGAAGGCCGAGGAATCCGGCGACGTCGACTTCCCCACCTGGTGGCGGAAGACGTACGGGCTCAAGCTGGGATGGTTGGTGACGCGCGTCCTCGCGTACGACACGCAATTCGGCCTCATCGAAGAGTTCAGCGCCGAGGAGATCCTCGGAACGGAACCGCCCGAGAAAGCGGATCTGTCCGAGGCGGCCGCGTACGAGTTCTACCGCATGGCGGTGGAGGCACTGCGCCACGCGTCGCGTGAGTGGGACTTCTCCCGCGCCCACGCGACCGAGGTCGAAGCGGTCGATCCCGCCGAGACCGGCACGGACAACGCGTCCGATGCCAATCCGCTCCTCGCCTCCGGCGCTCCCGCCGAGGCGTAGGCCCTGGGTCCCGACACTCCAACCTGGAGCGTACGGACCCATCCTTTTCTCCGCCCACGACACTCTCGTCGCGGCCGGACTGAGGATTCTTCCGCCCATGCCTAACGGACCATTGTTTCTCGCCATCCACGGCACCGAGGTTCGCCACCTGATCGTCCTGGCCATTCAGGAGATGAACCACCCCGACGTCGGGCTCACCACGTACATCCAGGAGGATTGCTCGGTGGTGGTCGCCATCCCGGATGGCGACTCGATCGTCTGTCCCGTCGGTGTGACCCGTACGCTCGCCGGCGAGGTCCGCTTGCGCCTGCGCGCCTGCGACACCCGCCAGCATGCCGAAGCCGCGCTCGACGAGTTCGACGCCACGCCGCATGATTTCGTCCTCAATCCGGACGACGAGTTGCGCCCCGGCAAAATCATCGAGTGCGACTTCGAGGTAGCTCCTGTCGCCGACTAGCCGCCGCTTCCCAACGTCGTCACGCCAACGGCGGGACGAATTGGGATCTTTTCTCCCGTCCACAAGCAATCTTCTGGACGGAAAAAAAGAGCAAGCGTATCCTTGTCAGTAGAAAGGCCCTCGTGAGCTGCGAGGGATGGTACGATCTTGTCAGAACGATGCAAAGAGCGCTCCCAGGTGCCTACGGGCGCCGGGAAAAATCTCTCTCCTCTCGCTCGAACGCGGCGTCTTGACTCTTCGATATATCGTGGCCGTGCCTTGCAGCTTTTGTGGGTCTTATGATTGGGGATAACCCATCCAAGGTTCAACGCATGCAAGCCATTAAAAAATCAGATCTTGCTCAACAGAGCCAAAAAATGCGTTCTTGACAGCTTGAATCGATCAACTCTTGACGGAATTTGGCTGGGTTGATATGATCCGATCGCAACTGAACACCCCGTTTGCTGCTGATTTGTCTACCGGGTGCCGACAGAAGAAGAAGTTTCTTAACTCTCTCCATGTCGCACCGCAGCATCAATCCATAAATGAACTCACCCCGCAGAAGGGTGATGTTTTGTTAATTACATTGTCACGGATTACAGATTTATACGGATTTACGGATTAGGAACTCGCCGAGTGTCTGATCCGTAAATCTGTACCATCCGTAATCCGTGACGACTATCTATGCCTACCTACCGACGCCAATATAAGACAGAGCCGGCCCGGAAATTTTTCCCGGGATCGGTGCCGGACGCCATGGAGCTTCCGGATTTGATCGAGGTCCAGCTGCGCTCGTACCGCTGGTTCTTCGAGGACGGCTTGAAGGAGCTGTTCCATGAGGTATCACCGATCAAGGACTTCATCGGCCGCGATTTGGAATTGTCGTTCGAGGAATACTTCCTCGACGAGCCGAAGTTCGATGAAAAAACGTCACGCGAGAAGAACGTGACGTACGAGGCGCCGCTGCGCGTCCGCACCAAGCTCGTCAACAAGCGCGCCGGTACCACCAAGGAGCAGGAGATTTATCTCGGCGACCTGCCGATCATGACCCCGCGCGGCACGTTCATCATCAACGGCATCGAGCGCGTCATCGTGGCGCAGCTCGTCCGATCCGCCGGTGCCTTCTTCACGGCCGAGCCGTACCGCGGCCGCCGCTACTACGGCGCCAAGATCATCCCGAACCGCGGCGCGTGGCTTGAGTTCGAGACCGACCCGAAGAACGTCATCTGGGTGAAGATCGATCGCAAGCGCAAGGTCGCGGTGACCTCTTTGATGCGCGCGTTCGGCATCGTCACGGACGAGGAAATTCTCGCTCTCTTCAAGGACGTCGACACGCATCCGACCAACCACTACATCGAATCCACCATCGCGAAGGACGCGGCGAAAGACGAGGCCGAGGGTCTGATCGAGGTCTACAAGCGCATCCGCCCGGGCGACCTCGCCACGGCCGACAACGCGAAGGGCCTCATCCACTCGATGTTCTTCAACTTCGACCGCTACGACCTCGGCAAGGTGGGTCGCTACAAGTTCAACCTGCGCTTCAACCTCGATGTCACCGACGAAGCCGTCGCGCCGGAAGAGAACCGCATCATCACGAAGGAGGACCTCGTCCATATCGTGAAGGAGATCATCCGCCTCAACATCACGCAGGAGGACGCGGACGACGTCGACCACCTCGGCAACCGCCGCGTGCGCGCGGTCGGCGAGCTGATCCAGGGTCGTTTCCGCGTGGGTCTCGCCCGCATGGAGCGCATCATCAAGGACCGCATGTCGACGCTCGACATGGAGACGCTCACCCCGGGCCGTCTCATCAACGCCCGCCCGGTCATCGGCGCGGTGCGCGAGTTCTTCATGTCCTCGCAGCTCTCGCAGTTCATGGACCAGACCAACCCGCTCTCCGAGCTCGAGCACAAGCGCCGTCTTTCCGCGATGGGCCCGGGCGGTCTCTCGCGCGAACGCGCCGGGTTCGAGGTGCGCGACGTGCACCCGACCCACTACGGCCGCATCTGTCCGATCGCCACTCCGGAAGGACCGAACATCGGTCTCGTCGCCCACCTTTCCTCGTACGCCATCATCAACGACTACGGCTTCATCGAGACGCCGTACCGCAAGATCGTGAAGGAGGAGAAGGGCGGTAAGACGCTGTCGCGCGTCACGGACGAGATTGAGTACATCAACGCGTTCAAGGAGGAACGCTCGGTCACGGTTCCGGCCACGGTCAAAATCGACGAGAAGGGCTACTTCCTCGACGACATGGTCGGCGGCCGCAAGTACGGCGAGCCGAAAGTCGTGAATCAGTCGGAGGTGGACTACATGGACGTTTCGAGCCGCCAGATCATCTCGATCGGCACGGCCATGATTCCGTTCCTCGAGCACGACGACGCCACGCGCGCGCTCATGGGCACCAACATGCAACGCCAGGCCGTCCCGACCATCAAGCCGGACGCGCCGATCGTCGGCACCGGCGTCGAGTACCGCGCGGCCAAGGACTCGGGACACGTCATCGTCGCGGAGCAGGACGGCGTGATCTCGAAGGTCGACGGCGGACACATCCAAATTACCGACAAGCAGAACAACGTGTTCAACTACGAGCTGAAGAAGTTCCTCCGCTCGAACAACTCCACGTCCATCAACCAGCGCCCGGTCGTCATGCCGGGGGACAAGGTGAAGCGCGGCGACGTCGTCGCGGACTCCTCCGCGGTCGACAAGGGCGAGATGGCGCTCGGCCAGAACGTGCTCGTCGCGTTCATGAGCTGGGACGGCTACAACTTCGAGGACGCCGTCATCATGAGCGAGCGGTTGGTTCACGATGACCGCTACACGTCGGTCCACATCGAGAACTACCTCATCGACGTGCGCGACACGAAGCTCGGCCCGGAGGTCGTGACGAGCGACATCCCGAACGTCTCGGAGGACAAGCTGAAGAACCTCGACTCCGAGGGCGTCATCCGCATCGGCGCGGAGGTGAAGTCCGGCGACATTCTCGTCGGAAAGATCACGCCGAAGGGCGAGACGGAACTGTCCGCGGAAGAAAAGCTGCTGCGCGCGATTTTCGGCGAGAAGGCCCGCGACGTGCGCGACTCCTCGCTCTACCTCGAGCACGGCGAGCACGGCAAGGTCGTGGACATCAAGGTGTTCTCCCGCGAGGCCGGCGACAAGCTGAACCCGGGCGTCATCAAGCAGATCCAGGTGTCGGTGGCGGACATGCGCAAGATCCAGGTGGGCGACAAGGTCGCAGGCCGCCACGGCAACAAGGGCGTCATCTCGAAGATCGTGCCGCTCGAGGACATGCCGTTCCTTGAGGACGGAACCCCGGTCGACGTGATCCTCACCCCGCTCGGCGTCGTGTCCCGCATGAACCTCGGCCAGATTCTGGAAGTCCACCTCGGCCTCGCCGCGAACGCCCTCGGGTACCGCGTCGCGACCCCGGTTTTGAACGGCGTGAAGGAATCGCAGATCCATGAGGAGCTCGAGCGCGCCGGTTTCCCGAAGACCGCTCAGTCCACGCTCTATAACGGCTACACGGGCGAGAAGTTCGGCAACCCGATCACGGTCGGCTACATGTACGTGCTCAAGCTGTCGCACATGGTGGAAGACAAGATCCACCAGCGCTCCATCGGCCCGTACTCGCTCATCACCCAGCAGCCGCTCGGCGGCCGCGCGCAATTCGGCGGACAGCGCTTCGGAGAAATGGAAGTCTGGGCCCTCGAGGCCTATGGCGCCGCGCACATGCTCCAGGAAATCCTCACGATCAAGTCCGACGACGTGCCGGGCCGCTCGAAGGCGTACGAGAGCATCATTAAGGGCGAGCCGATTCGCAAGGTCAACATTCCGGAATCCTTCAACGTCCTCATTCGCGAGCTCAAGGGTCTGTGTCTGGACGTGGAGCTCCTGCGCGACGGGAAGAAGGTCGAGCTCTCCGGTGAAAAGAAAATCAAGTAGCCCATATGTTCCAGAAACAAGATTCGCTCAAAATCACCGACTTCGACGCCATTCGCCTGCGCGTCGCGAGCCCGGACACGATTCGCAGCTGGAGCCACGGGGAAGTGGAGAAGCCGGAGACCATCAACTACCGCACCCAGAAGCCGGAAAAGGGCGGCCTCTTCGCGGAAGAGATTTTCGGGCCGTCCAAGGACTGGGAGTGCTACTGCGGCAAGTACAAGAAGATCCGTTTCAAGGGAATCGTCTGCGACAAGTGCGGCGTGGAAGTCACGCACAGCATCGTCCGCCGCGAGCGCATGGGCCACATCGAGCTCGCCGCCCCGGTCTCGCATATCTGGTTCCTCCGCGGCGTCCCGTCGAAGATCGGCACCGTGCTCGACCTCTCGGTTCAGTCGCTTGAAAAAGTGATCTACTTCGCCAGCTTCATCATCACGGACGTGAACGAGGAGGCGAAGACGCAGACCCAGGAGCAGGTGAAGCAGGAGTACAAGAGAAAGCAGAAGATGATCGAGGGCGAGTTCAAGCGCGACGTCGACCGCCTCGCCCAGAAGTTCGGCGACGACGAGAAGAAGATCAAGGCCGAGATGAAGCACCTCGAGGAGATCCGCGACCACAAGGTCGCCGAGCTCGACGAGGACTTCACGTCCGTCGAGAAGGAACTGAAGGAGCTGAAGCCACTCAAGATCATCTCGGAGGAAACGTTCCACGACTGGTCGCTCAAGTACGGTCACATCTTCGAGGCCGGCATCGGCGCGGAAGCGGTGCAGGAAATGCTTCGCCGCACCAACCTCGAGGCCACCATGGCCCAGATCGAGGAGGATATGGATGGCGCCCCGGCCGCCAAGCGCGAGCGTCTCATGCGCCGCCTGAAGCTCCTCAAGTCGCTCCACATCAACAAGCTCGAGCCGTGGTGGATGATGCTCGACGCGCTCCCGGTGATTCCGCCGGACCTGCGCCCGATGGTCGCCCTCGACGGCGGCCGCTTCGCCACGTCCGATTTGAACGACCTGTACCGCCGCGTCATCAACCGCAACAACCGCCTGAAGCGCCTGAAGGAGCTCAACGCGCCGGAAGTCATTTCCCGCAACGAGAAGCGCATGCTCCAGGAGGCCGTGGACGCGCTCATCGACAACTCCGCGCGCTCCTCGAAGACGGTCATCGCGGCCACCGGTAAGAAGCGCCAGCTCAAGTCGCTCGCCGACCAGCTGAAGGGCAAGCAGGGCCGCTTCCGCCAGAACCTGCTCGGTAAGCGCATCGACTACTCCGGACGTTCCGTCATCGTGGTTGGCCCGCACCTCCGCCTCGACCAGTGCGGCATCCCGAAGAAGATGGCGCTCGAGCTGTTCCGCCCGTTCATCATCGCCAAGCTCATCGAGCGCGAGTATTGCCACAACATCCGTTCGGCCAACCGGTTCATCGAGACCGACCGATCGGAAGTGTGGGACATCCTTGAGGAAATCACGAAGGACGCCTTCGTGCTCCTGAACCGCGCCCCGACGCTCCACCGCCTCGGCATCCAGGCGTTCCGCCCGGTGCTCATCGAGGGCAAGGCCATCCAAATTCACCCGCTCGTCTGTGAGGCGTACAACGCGGACTTCGATGGCGACCAGATGGCCGTGCACGTCCCGCTCACCGAGGAGGCCAAGCGCGAGGCGGCCGAGCTCATGCTCGCCACCAAGAACCTGCTCAAGCCGGCCCACGGCGGTCCGGTGGCCACGCCGGGCAAGGACATCGCCTGGGGCATTTTCTCCATCACCCTCACGTCCACCGAAGCCGACGAGAAGAAGTTGAAGACGTTCTCCTGCGAGACCGATGCGGTCTACGCGCAGCAGTCC
>DAISXX010000064.1:0-6853 GCA_036825695.1 Patescibacteria group bacterium
AACGCGGCCCCGGACCCCAGCGTCTCGTAGTGCTTCTGCCCGTCGTAGGATTTGTATCCGTTATACACGAAGAACCCGCCGCGGTCCGTCACGTTCAGGCCGTCGCGATAGAACGTCGCGTTGCCGAGCCGCATCTGGCCGGAATACGCCGGCTCGATGTCGTAGTCGTCCTGCGTCGCGAAAAACTCCATCGCGAATTCCGGAAGACGTCGCGCGATTTCCTCAAGCACATTGGCGCGCCCCATGTACGGAAGCGCCGGGAGATCGTTCCTGGGATTCGACAGCATTTCCTGAAAGCAGAATACGTCCGTGGTTGGAGCCTCGCGGACGATGAACCCCATGAGCGGTTCAAAGACGTGGCCGCACAGCGCGTTAAGGGAAATTAGTTTCATATGGAGAAATCCTAGCACAAAAGAACATGCCCGACCGCGAGGGTCAGGCCGTCAGAGCGAGGCTTCGAAAGAGGCCATCGAACGGCGGTCGCATCGCCGCGTACGGGACGGAGCGCACCGAGTGCGGGCCGAAACTCGGCTTGCTCGCGCGCGGTGCGGGATACAAAAGCGCCCCAAGCCGTTCAAGGCTGGAGCGCGGTTGCCGCGTCGCCGTTCACCTGGATGGTGACCGAGTCCACGGTGTCGAACTGGAGGATGGTGTTTTCTATTTGCGCGCGGATCGCGGTGACGGCGCACGAGCCGCCCGGCGGATTCAACTGTTCGTTGAAGTTCGCGGTGGCCACGCGCCCGCCGATCACGAGCGAGTTGAGCGCGGCGGCTCCCGGGATCGCGGTGGAGTACCCGGACCCACGCTCCGCGACCGTCGGACCCTTCAGCAGCTCGGCGATCGCCGCGCGCCCGACCGCGGACGTTTCCGCCACCTGGCGATCGACGGCGAAGACCTTCGAGCAGTCCGCGGACGATCCCTGTTTCGCGTTCGGGAAGTACGCCTTGAGGGTCAGAGACTTCGTCGACAAGAGCGTAAGTGGCACGTTCACGAGATTCGTCTCGCTCCCGTCCTTCGCGGAATACTCGAGCATTTCGAGCGCGAAGCGGACGTCGGTCATGGCGGGAAGGAACACCTCGAACGAGTACGGGCCGAACTGTCCGGCGTCCGGCGCGTGCGTCATCGCGGAACCCTGGTCGACCACCGCGCCCGTCGCATCCTTGATGCGCCACGCGAACTGCTGTTCGAACACGCGGCCGAATCCGCTCACCACGAGCGGGGAAGTGACCGTCGCGTTCGGAGCGGGAGACACGACGACGAGATTCTTGTCCGACATCGGCGTGAGATCGGTCAGATCGATGATGCGCGTCGACGGATCGCGGACGCCCTCGAACGTAAACAACGAACCGACGTCCGTCTTCACCAAAATCGGCATGGCATTGGGTCGAACCTGTTCCGTGCTTCCATCCGCAAGCTGGACCGTGGCAACGCCCGCGTCGTCGAACGACCGAATCGCGCCGACGAACGTCTCAGCACTCGGCGCGACCGTCTGTTCGTCGGGTGCCACGGGAACGGTCGGGTTTTGAAAAACGCATCCGGCGCCGATGAAAAGCACGGCAAGCAGCAGGGGAATGAATTGCTTCACAAGAGGTTTATTCATCGGAGTTTCTGGCCCCCATCCTATACCAAATGCGCCTCCTTGCCGAGGCCCTTGCCAGAACCCCGCAATTCCAGTAGCATTCCCCGCACATGGTGCCTATAGCACAGTGGTTAGTGCACCGGGTTGTGGTCCCGGCTACGTGAGTTCAATTCTCACTAGGCACCCCACGAAATCACCTCCCTCACCGGAGGTGTTTTCGTTGGAAAAAGAAAAATCCGACCGATGGGTCGGAATGACGGGCTAGTTGAGCGCGAGCGGAGGCTGGACGCACCGGAAACCGATCGTCCCGTTGAACGCCCAGTAGTGGCCGACGCTCGGCGCGATGGGCGTCGGCTCCGTGTAGTACGCGCCCCCGGCCTTGCCCGGCAGCTCGGCGCCATCGTAGACGGTACCGACGTACAGCGTGCCGACGGTCGGGTTGTCGGCGTCGAGAAAGTACATCACCACGGGAAGGACGTTCTCGCCCGACATGCCGTCCTCCGCAAAGATCAGGAACCCGACCGGCGGACTCGGGACGTACCCGTCGATCGCGGTGACCGCGTACTGGATCGGGACGGACGAGGCCGTCGCGTCCGGATGGACGAGCGTGAACGCGACGCCCTGCATGTTCAGCTGCACCTTCTCGATGGCGTCGGGAGCGATCTCGAGCTGGTCGGTCTCGGCGCCGGGCGCGTTCGGATCGGTGAAGGCGGAAACGTCGATGCCGAACGTCTTACGGGCGCGGGTGAACCACGCGCCGATGTCGACGTACTCGCCGCTCCGGTACCACTCCCAGAGATTCCCGATCCCGTCGTAGACGCCGTACGGCGAAACGCAACGGGGGAACGAACCGGTCGGGTAGGACGACGGGGAAGTCACGTCGGGATTGTCGTCGGTGGCACACGCCGTCTGGTCGTACTCGTTCCCATACGGGTACGCCGTCCCGCCGTCGCCGACGGTCCCGTCATTGGCGTCGCGCCACTCCTCCCACGTGGGAAGCGACCCGCCCGCCGACGCGCACATGGAGACGGCCTGGTCGTAGCTCATGCCCCAGCTCGGCATGGCGCCGACGCCGGACGCGATGACCACGCCGCTTGCCCCGGTCGCCCCGGACACATGGGTGTCCGACGAGCCCCAGCTCTCCGCAGAAACGATCTCAACTTCGCCGACAGTGATGCAGTAGGCGACGTTCCCGTCCTCGTCGGTGATGGCCGAGTAGCCCTCGTCGCAACCGGTCGGACCCGTATCCGTCGTCACCGGAGCGGTATCGGAATCGCCGCCGCTCGTATCTGAGTCCGTCGACGAGTCGTCCGGGCGGATCGTGCCACCCGTTTCCGCCGTGTCGTCGGCGACGACCGCGGAGTCCGCCGCCGTTTCGGACGGAACGTCGCGAACGCGACAGGCCGCAAGCAACGTGACAAACAGACAGATTCGCTTCAACAAGATGCACCTCAAGGCTGGGCCAAAATAGCATGATTTCCCAAATAAATCAAGGGGGAACCTAAAATGACCCGGAAGGGGTCATTTTAGCCATCCGTCCTATTTTAGCTTGAACGTCCTCACCACCGCGTCCGCCGCGTTCAGGAGGTCGGCGGCGTTCGGGGACGTGCCGACCGAGACGTCGAGAAGATACACGAGGTCCGGCGCATCGATCATGTAGCGCACCGTCGTCGCGGCGCCTCCCTCGATGTAGCACGGCTTGAGGCACTGCTGCGTGGCGCGGATCGCGGCGAACCCGCCGACGGAATCCGCGGAAGACTCGATCAGCACGTCGGACGCGGAGAAATCCGGAAACAGGTCGCCGGCCTCGGCCTTCATGAACGCGACGATCTTCTGAACGTCCTCATCGGTCCAGACGTAGGCGTTCGCGACTTGCGTGAACGACCGACCCTCCTTTGCGACATCCGTCACGGCGATGGTCGACACGTTCAGGTCCGCGCCGAACGCGTCGGTCGGCACGCCGCTCGCAACCCAGCCGTCCGTTCGCTCGCCGTCATCGGAGCGCTTCGCATCCTTCGGCGTCGTGACGATCCAACCGTCGGGCAGGTCGAGCGTGAAACCCCATGCGGCCGGAGTCGACGCGGACGAGGACGTCCCATTCGACGCGCCGCCTCCGGAAGCCGCGATGGTGCCGACGTCCGCCGGCTTCGCGTTCCAGTTGCGCGCCGCGAACACGACCATGCTGACGAGCGCCAGACCGACGAGCGTCGAAGAAAGAATCAGCGTGTGGGATTTGATGCGCATCATACGCGAACACTCTACCGCGAACCGTCAGACGGAACAAGAAACGCAAAACGGACTCCGTCAGGAATCCGTTTCACATGGTGCCCAGGGAGGGACTCGAACCCCCAACCAAGTGCTTAGAACGCACCTGCTCTATCCAATTGAGCTACCCGGGCGCGAGACGATAGTAATCGATCCGACGGAAAAGAAAAAGGCCACAGCGATGCTGCAGCCAGTGTCCGGCTAGGCCGCGGCGCGATCCCAGTCCTCGACCTCGTAGAGGAAACCAGAGCCGCCGATGAGCTTGCGGTTGACGGACGTGCTCTGGACGAACACGTCGAACGCCTCGAGGTCGGCGGGGCGAATGCGCGTGTTCGCGCCGACCGGCAAGCCGATCATGGAGCGAGCCTCGTCGCCCGAGTACATGTCGCCAGTGACCTTGTCCCGAAGCACCACCTCCTTGTAGCCCTGGATGGTCTCGGCCTTGGTGAACTGGTAGAACCCACGGCCCTTCTTGAACGCCATACCCTGCGCGAGCACGAACCCCTTGATGTCGATGTCCTTGTCCACACGCAACACCTGGAACCGGCCGGCGGGAACGGGGGTGAGGCCCGTGCGCCCGATAACCTCCTCGCGCTCGCCGGTGAGCGTCTGGAATACCTGCGACATGTTGCGGTCCATCCGCTTGCCGCGGCGCACCTCCTCGCGGAAGGCGACGAGCGTCTCCGGGTCGGACGCCTTGTAGCAGATGGCGCAGATGATGTCGTTGATCGCCGCGAACTGGTCGAGCGTCAGGTAGTACCCGCCGGTCACGCGCGCGATCTCCTCGTAGAAGTGCCTGGAGTGCCGCCGCGTCCCGGGCATGGCGTGGACGCCATACACGTGGATGCTGGCCTCGAGCAGGAGCGCGAGCTCGTTGCGCCAGTCGATCTTCTTCTTGTTGAGCGGGTAGCTCGACTCGTGCGGAACGTCATCGCCGATGACGACGAGCGCCTTCTCCGTGCCGGCGCGCCACTGAAGCGCCCGTGCCTCGTGGAGCACGGTCTCGTAGCACTCCGGCGTGTCGTAACCATTGGTCGGCCCCACGTTCTCGACGAAGCGGCAGATGGCCGCCTCGTCGGACGAGAAGTCGAACGTCTTGGTCACGTAGGTCGTGCCCGCGTCCTGGTAGTCGCCGTGGGCGATGATCGCGATACGCAGGTTGGGAACGTCCTTGAACAGCCGCCGCGCCAGTGTGACCACCTGACGGCGAACCTGGGTGAGGCAGGGGTACATGGACCCCGTCGTGTCGAAGGAGATGCAGATGTCTACGCCGAGAGTCTTCCGAAGCATTTTCACTCCATGGAAATGCCGGCGGAATGTAGTCGAAATGGCGTGATTCGTCAATGCTCAACCAAAAATGACCCGTTCGGGTCACTCGGTCGACTTCCCATGAAACTTCTTATGAACGTCCTTCAAATGCTTGTTCGTGACGTGCGTATACACCTGCGTCGTGGTAATCGACGCGTGGCCGAGCATGCTTTGGACCGCGCGGATGTCGGCGCCATTCATGAGGAGATCCGTCGCGAACGTGTGGCGGAGCGTGTGCGGGGTGATGCGCTTCGTAATGCCCGCGGCCTTGGCGTAACGCTCGACGAGACGCTGGATGGAGCGCGGCGTGAGCGGTCCCGTCTCGGCGCGGCCCTTCTTGGCGCGATCGTGCGAGACGAACAGGTACGGCGACGCGTCGCGTCGCGCGGCGAGATACGCCTTGCATGCGGCGCGGGCCGTGTCCGACAGAAACACCACGCGCACCTTGTCGCCCTTTCCACGCACGGAAAACTCGTCGCGGTTCAAGTTGATCCCGTCGATTTTTAAACTGGCCAACTCGGACACGCGCATGCCGGTGGCAAACAGGAGCTCGAGGACCGCCGTGTCGCGCAGCGCGACGAGCCCCTCGGCGTCGCGCGCCGGCACCGCGAGGATACGCTTGAGCTCATCGACCTCGAGGAACGACACCTGACGCATGGTCGCCTTCTGCAGTTCGATCTGGTCCGGGGGAAGCGACTTCACGTCGTGTCGCGCGAGATACTTCAGAAAGGAACGCAGCGCGATAATGTGGTAGTTCTGCGTCGACTTTTTAAGCTGGTCCTCCTCGCGCCCCGGCACGTCGCGGTTCAGCCACAAGCGGTAGCGGTGCACCATCGTCCGGTCGATCGCCGCCGGTTTCGGGTGCTTCGCCCACTCGGAAAACCGCCGCAAATAAAAATCGTAGTTCCGAATCGTCCGCATCGAACGGCCGCGATCGACCTCGAGATATTCGAGAAAGTTCGTGATCTGTTTGTCGAGTTCTGAAACCATAGCGCCACCATTATACCTGTGCTACCATAGGCACGCTATGGAGTGGCTTTCGAAAATCCTCGTGACCGTGCTCGTGGTAACCGGCATTTTTGTCGCCGTCGTCTCGGGCTGCCAGTGGTCTTCGCGATTCGTCGCCGACGGCGGCTCGTGCTCGAACACGCAGTTCGACGCGCCCGCCATCCCGCACGCCGCGCTCCCGGACGTCGCGCTCCCGGTCGTTCGTCTCGACCTCATCGCCATCCTCGTCGCGGTCGTCGCCCTCGTCGTCCCGGTCGAGCTCGTACGACGAACGAACGCCGTTCCGTCCTCACCCAACAGTCGACCAAGACGCATCGAATTCTCCATGCGCGACTGACGAGTGACTCCCTGACTTTTCGACGTTCCAACTCTTTCACTCTCAAATTTTCTCGCTATGGAATCCAAGTCCGTCTTCGACATGATGCCTTCCAAAACGGCATTCTGGGTCGGTTTCTCCACTGCCATCCTCTCCATCGGCACGCTCGGCTTCATCGTACTTGGCAGCTGTCTCCTGAAGGGCACCTGCGCCATTCCGACCTCCGCCGCCGCGCCGAGCGTCGCCGCCGCCGCGGCCCCGACGGCTGCCGCGGCTGCCGCTCCTTCCGCGACCACCGTGGCCGTCTCGAAGATCCCGGCCGTCGACGCGAAAACCGACCACATCCGCGGCGACGAAAACGCGCCCGTCACCATCAT
>DAISXX010000065.1:0-6820 GCA_036825695.1 Patescibacteria group bacterium
CCCGTCGAGGCCCGCCGCCCGCTCATCAAGGATCACC
Organism: Patescibacteria group bacterium; assembly: GCA_036825695.1. Lineage (GTDB taxonomy): Bacteria > Patescibacteriota > Patescibacteriia > UBA9934 > GWF2-40-263 > YC12-FULL-57-11. The sequence continues at coordinate 38 of DAISXX010000065.1, forward strand.
AGGTATCGCTGGCCTGGATCCAAAACCTCAACGACCCCGACCTCCAACTGCTTCTCGCCGCCATCAAGCGCGCCGAGCAGGTCGGATTCCGGTGGCGCGAAGAGTGGGTGGAGACGTTCGACGCGTCCGTCGTCATCAGTGAGTTGATCCCCGCGTTCTTCAACAAGCACGGCGAAGACGCGACCCCCACGGCGTAGGCCCACACAGCCGACGTTCGTCTCCTGAGCGCACCCTGCGCTCTCTTTTTATTCCACGTCCATCACGTCGAACCCGTCGCCGACGATCACCGCGAGGCGCATGCCCTTCTTCACCCATTTGCGGGCCTTGAGCCGCGGCAGCGCGTGGCGCGCGAATCCGGTCGGCGTCGTGGCGCGCAGCACGAACGGTTTCACGCCCCAGCGCGCGTTCGCCTGGCGCGCCTCGGTCTCGGTCGCGCACCCCCAGAACAACGGAAGCTCCGGGCGCATCATCAGCAGCTGGTCCGACCAGTCCGCGAATTGTTTTGACGCGAGCACGCCGTGAATGTGCCCGCCGATGGCGAGCGTTTTCAGCGCATGCGAGATGTCCGCCACGCGCGAGGCCGTATGGTGCTCGGAAAGCGGCACGTCGTCGAACGGCGACGCCTCGGCCTCGACGATGATCTTCGCCATCATTGCGACGGCCTGCTTCGGATATTTTCCCGAAGCGGATTCGCCCGAAAGCATCACCGCGTCCGCATGGTCGCACACCGCGTTCGCCACGTCGGAAACCTCGGCGCGCGTCGGACGCGGGTTGCGGATCATCGAGTCGAGCATCTGCGTCGCGACGACCACGGGCTTCCCCGCGAGCCGGCACAGCCCGATCATCTCCTTCTGGCGGATCGGCACCTCCTCGGCCGGCGTCTCGACGCCCAAGTCGCCGCGCGCGACCATCACGCCGTCCGCCTCCTCGAGAATATCCTCGAAGCCGTCGAGAGCCTCGTGTTTCTCAATCTTAACCATGATCTTCACTCCCGACCCTTTTGTAAGCCGGCGCAGCATGCGGACGTCGTTCGGACTTGTGACGAACGACAGCGCGATCCAGTCGACGCCCTCCTTCACGGCGAACGCGGCGTCGGCCTTGTCCTTCGCGGTCAGCGCACCGACCTTCAAGGTCGAGTCCGGAAAGTTCATGCCTTTGTGCGAGAACACCGTGCCGCCGTTCACGACCTTCACCGTCATCTTGCCGCGCGCGCCGGAAACGTACGTCGTTTCCATGATCCCGTCCTCGATCAGAATCCGGTCGCCTTTCTTCACGTCCTTATATAACGCGGGGTACGTCACCGGAAGCGTGACCGTCGCGCCGTTTTTCAGCTCGATCCCCCGCTCCGGCAGAACGCCGACGCGGATCTTCGGGCCCTGCAAGTCCGCGAGCACGGCCACCGGCTCGTTGAGCTTCTTCGACAGCGACCGGATCGTCCGGATCGCCTTCTTGTGCCACGCGTGCTCGCCATGCGAAAAATTCAGACGCGCGACGTTCATGCCGGAACGGATCATCGCCTCAAGCGTGGACGCGCTCTCCGAAGCCGGACCGACCGTGCAAAAAATTTTGGTGCGTTTCATAGCGTTATTCGTCGCTCAGTTCCGCGAGCGTCGCGTTCAGTTCGAACATCTCGTCCCCGCGTGCCACCTTGAGCACGATGGTCTGGCCCGGCGCAAACTCGCCGATCTGGGATCCGAGCGAAACGTCATCCGTGAGATCGATTCCGTTCACCGAAAGGATCACGTCTCCGTCCCGCAGTCCCGCGATCTCGGCCGGAGAACCCGGAATGACGGCCGGGTCAATCGCCGGGTCATCGCCGGACTCAAGCAGCACGCCGTAATCAAACGGGAGCCCGCGCTCCGCCGCCAACGGCTCGTCGACCGGCAAATAGCGCACGCCGAGCCACGGTCGGACGATGTGGCCGTACTGCGCGATATCGTCGACGATCTTCCTCACCTCGTTGATCGGGATGGAAAATCCGATGGACTGTCCCTCGTAGCTCACCGCCGTGTTCACGCCCACCACCTCGCCGAGCAGGTTGATGAGCGGGCCGCCGGAGTTTCCTGGGTTGATGGCCGCGTCGGTTTGGATGGCGTGCTCGATCACCTCGTCGGAACCGAAGTCGTCGCCGGCGTACACGCGCCGGTTAATGCCGCTCACCACGCCCTTCGTGACCGTATTGCGGTATTCGGACAGCGTGTTGCCGATCGCGATGACGGTGCTCCCGATGCGGATCTTGTCGGAATCGCCGAGCGCGGCAACCGGATACCCGTCGCCGTCCACGTCGAGCACGGCGATGTCGAGGAACGCGTCCACGGCCACGACGCGCGCCGGAAGCTCCGCGCCGTCCTGCGTCACCACGGTGTACGTCGCGCCTTCCTCGTTGACCACATGGCGGTTCGTCACGATATAACCGTCCGACGACATGAAGAACCCGCTCCCGCCGCCCACCTCGACGAGTTCCGCCGACTCCGTCGGGGTAAGCGACTCGGGCGGAAGATCGAACGTGGGATCGTAATAGTCGTAATACGTGTCGTCCTTCGCCATCTCGCCGCGCGTCTTCTTGATGAGCACGCTCACCACCGCCGGCGCGACGTTGTCCACAACCGAGATGGTGGCGCTTTCCTCCTCGATGAGCTGGACGATGTTCTTGTCGACCGGGAGCTTGTCGGCGTTCGACGAAAAGCGCCCGAACAGGTCGGACGCGTTCATGGCGCCGGTCATGACCACCGCGGCCACGGCCCCGGCCGCGGAACCGATGACGGCCGCGAGCGTGACCGCGACGACGAGGATGGTCTGATGGGCGCTGGACATGCGTTCGGCCATATCATTTCTTTTTCTTTCCGGTTAGGAGCAGCCGCAGCTCTTCTTCGAAGGTCTTCACGTCGTCGAACGACCGGTACACGGACGCGAACCGGATGTACGCGACCTTGTCGAACCCCATCAGGTGCTTCATCACGATCTCGCCGAGTTCCTTCGTCGTCAGCTCCCCACGGCGCTTCTTCTGGATGTCGCGCTCGATCTTGTGCACGAGCTGCTGCAGGTCCGCCTCGGTGTACGGACGCTTCTCCAGCGACTTCTCGAGCCCGCGCATCAGCTTCTCGCGCGAGTAACTCTCCCGCCGCCCGTCGCGCTTCACGACCGTGAGGTCGAGCAGCTCCATTTCCTCGAGCGTCGAAAACCGAAAGTCGCATGCCTCGCACTCGCGGCGGCGGCGCACGTTCATCCCGTCCACGCTCAGGCGAGAATCGATCACTTTGGTATCAGGCTTGTTGCAGACGGGACAGCGCATAGTGGGTGAGGAGTCGAAAAGTCGTAGAGTCGTAGAGTCGGAAAGTAACGAGTGACTTTTTCACTCTCCGACTTTCCGACTCTACGACTAACACGCCCCAGTATACCCCAAAACCAAAGGACAGGGCACCAACCCTGTCCAACCACTTACATCATCTTTTTCCGAATGAACGCCGGGATCTCGATCTCGTCCTCTTCCGACGGCTTCGCCACCGGCTGCGGCAGCGGGGCCATCATCGGCTTCGGCATCGGCATCGGCGGCGGCGCGTAGGCCGGGGCCATCGGCATCGGCGGCGGGATCGGGGTCGGACGCGGCGGAGCAACCGGCTGGGCAGCCGGCTGCGGCCGATACGTCATCGGCGGCTTCTGGGCCTGGCGGCGCTCCTGCGAGTCATCCTCGCGCACGCGCAGCGTGGAAGGGGTCCAGGTGTTCTGGGCCGGGATTTCCACGGCGCCCGGCGCCGATGTGCGACGCTCGCGGCTATCGAATCCGGTGGCAACCACCGTGATGCGAATTTCTTCCTTCATGCTCTCGTCAACGTTGGCGCCGAAGATGACGCGCGCGTCCTCGTCGGCCGATCCCGTGATGATCTTCGCGGCTTCCGCGACCTCGTGCATGCCGAGGTCGGTTCCGCCCGTGATGGTGAAGAGAATGCCCTTCGCGCCGTCGATGGCGACTTCGAGGAGCGGCGAGGCGATGGCCTGCTTGGCCGCCTCCACCGCGCGGTTCTCGCCCGTGGCGCGTCCGATGCCCATGAGCGCGGAACCGGAGTTCTCCATGATGGCCTTCACGTCCGCGAAGTCGACGTTGATGAGGCCCGGGATGGTGATGAGCTCGGAGATGCCCTGCACGCCCTGGCGGAGCACGTCGTCGACCACCTTGAACGCGTCGAGCAGCGACGTCTTCTTGTCGATGATCTGCAGCACGCGGTCGTTCGGGATGGTGATGATGGTGTCGACGTACTGCATGAGCTGCTGGTAGCCCTCCTCGGCGAGACGCCGGCGCTGCGCGCCCTCGAAGCTGAACGGCTTCGTCACCACCGCGATGGTGAGCGCGCCGATCTCCTTGGCGATCTTCGCGACTTCCGGGCTGGCACCCGTGCCGGTTCCGCCGCCGAGGCCACACGTGAGGAACACCATGTCGGCGCCGTTCAGCATCGTGCGAATCTCGTTCAAGCTCTCTTCCGCGGCGCGGCGTCCGATTTCCGGATTCATGCCCGCGCCAAGGCCACGGGTGACGGTCTTGCCGATCGGGATCTTGTGCGGGGCGAGATTCTGATGGAGCGCCTGCACGTCCGTGTTCACAACGATGAACTCAACCCCCTTGATCTTGTCGGAGATCATGCGGTTCACGGCTGCGCCGCCACCGCCGCCAATGCCAACGACTTTGATCTTGGCAAACGTTTCGATGTCGGGTTTCACTTCAGCCATAACCTTTTTCCGGTTGTTCACAGTGAACACATTTATTGTGCGAAACGACCCTCGGTTGAGCAGTTTTCTTCACAACTTTAAAACTCCCGAGAGGGAGTGTCAAGGAAACGTTTGTTAGGGTTTCAACGATTTAAAAAGTTTCTTCAACCCGTCGGTGAACTTATCCACACCTTTGAACTTCGCAAGGACGTTTCCGAACTTCCCGCTCTCGCCGGAAGAACGGATATTATGCCCCCAAAGCAGCAAACCAATCGCCGTGGACATGGCCGGGTCGTGGGCGCGCTCGATGACCGAGGAGACGCCGATCGGCGTGCCAAGCGCCACCGGGAGACGCAACGCTTCCTTGGCCGTCTCGAGGATGCCCGCGAGCTTGGAACAGCCGCCCGTCAGCACCACGCCGGCCGGGAGCATACCGGAACGCTCCACCTTCTGCAGCTCACGATCGACGAGCTCGAAAATTTCCTGGACGCGCGCCTCGGTGATGTCTGCCACGAACCGGCGGCCCACCATCTCCGGTTCCGCCGCGCCAAAGTCCTGCAAATTGATTTCGTCGCGCTTGTTCACGTCGTCTGGACGCGAGGTGGCGCAACGCAGCTTCACCTGTTCCGCGACCTCGAGCGAGGTGCGCAGGCCAATGGCGATGTCGCTCGTCACGTGCACGCCGCCGACCGGAAGCACGGCGGTATGGAGCACGTCGCCCTCTTCAAACACGGCGAGCGACGTGGTGCTCGCGCCAATGTTGAGCACGGCCACGCCGAGCTCCTTTTGGCGGTTGGTCACCACGGCCTCCGCGGTCGCCAAAATGGCGTACACCAAATCCTCGATGTCGAGCCCGGTGCGGTACACGCACTTGGTGAGATTCTTAATCTGGGAGGAGAGTCCCTGAATGATGAGCGCGTCCACTTCAAGCCGGATGCCGTTCATGCCCACCGGGTCCTTGATGCCGCGCTGGCCGTCCACGATAAAGCTCTTCGGGATGACGTGGAGGATCTCGTAATTGGTCGGCGTCGCGACCGTACGGGCCGCTTCGATGGCGCGGTCCACGTCTTCCTCGCGGATCTCGCCGTCGGAACGCGCGACGCCAACGACGCCGCGGCTCTCCTGGCTCAGGATATGACTCCCCGTAATGCCGACCCAAGCCGAAGACAACGGGAGTCCCGTAAGGCGTTCCGCCTGCTCGAGCGCCCGCGAAACCGATGAAACGGCATCCTCGATGCCGGTAATCGTTCCTTTGTTGATGCCCATGGACGGGACCTCGACGGCCCCGATCACGTGCACCTGGTCCTTGCCGTCCGAGGACGGAACGGTCTTCCCGACCGCGACGCGCACCGCGTGCGAGCCGATGTCGAGTCCCGTGTAGATGTCTTCGGCCATATCGGGCGTATTATAACAGGTTCTTCAGATGAGGCCAGAAAATCACCGCGCCGACCACCGCGGACAGCGCGGACGCGATCAGCACGGCCCCGGCCATGATGTCCTTGATGTCCCGCACGACCGGATGGATGCGCGGCTTGAAACTGTCGATGAACCGCTCAAAGATACTGTTGATGATCTCAAGGATCAGCACGAACGCGATCAACGACAGGACGACGAGCAGCTGAAAGTTATTGATCCGAAAATAGACCGCGAGCGCAAGGGCCACGACGCCGGCGAGCGTCTGGATGCGAAAGCTCTGCTCGTCTCGAAACACCACGACGATGCCGCGCAGCGCGTGGCGGAAACTCTGAAAAAATTGGCGCGGATGGATCATAGGCGCGGATCGACGCCGAGGCGCATGAGAATCTTGGTCTGGAGCGGAAACATCCGCTTCGCGTCGGAGGGATCGATATGGTCGAACCCGAACGCGTGCAACACGCCGTGCACCAGCAGGAACACCACCTCGTCGCGAATCGAGTGACGGAGATCTGCCGCCTGACGCCGTGCCACCGGATAGCAGATGAGGATTTCGCCCGACTCGAACGAAAGCACGTCGGTCGGCTTATCCTTTCCGCGCCACTGCTTGTTCAGCCGCCGCATCTCCTTCTCGGAGACGAAGGCGACGGACAGGAGCGTCTCCCGGCG
>DAISXX010000066.1:0-6708 GCA_036825695.1 Patescibacteria group bacterium
TGAACGACGTGACATTCGGAACGGAGCTTGACGCGATCGCCGAGGACGTCGAGACGCCGGCGAGGAACGCTCGGTTCGAGCTCACGAACGGCCGCGTCACCGAGTTCTCCGCGTCGGCAACCGGACTCTCGATCGACCGCGACGCCGCGCGTACCGCGTTCGTCGCCGCGCTCAATGACGACGGAACCGACGTGCCGCTCTCTCTCATCGCGGTCGAGCCGACCGTGAAGACCGAGGACGTAAACGACCTTGGCATCACCGACCTGCTCGGCACGGGAGCCTCAAGCTACCGCGGCTCGCCGGCCAACCGCATCAACAACATCTCGAACGGCGTCGGCTTCCTGAACGGCCGGCTCATCGCCCCCGACGAAACCTTCTCGCTCCTCGCCGCGCTAAAGCCGTTCGAAACCACCAATGGCTATCTTCCGGAGCTCGTCATCAAGGGCGACAAAATCCAGCCGGAAGTGGGCGGCGGGCTGTGCCAAATTGGCACCACCACCTTCCGCGCGGCTCTGAATTCCGGCCTTCCCATCGTGCAGCGCTCCAACCATTCCCTCGTCGTTTCCTACTATAACGACCCAGCCAACGGCAAACCGGGAACGGACGCCACCATCTACGACCCGGCACCGGACTTCCAGTTTAAAAACGACACGGGACACTACGTCTTGTTCCAGGCCGAGATGCTCACGGGCACGCAGGACCTCCGCTTCTCGTTCTGGGGAACGAGCGACGGACGACGCGGCTCGTACACGCCGCCGGTGGTCGACCGTTGGATTCCCGTCGCGGACCCGATCGAGACCGAGACGATCGACCTTCCGGTCGGAGAAAGGAAATGCCAGAGCGCGCACGTCGGCGCGGACACGCACTTCGTCTACACGGTCGTGAAGGCGGATGGCACGAGCGTCGACGAGACGTTCAGTTCGCACTATCGCCCGCTTCCCGAGATGTGCCTCGTCGGCGTCGAACAATTATCCACACCGGATCCCTTGCAAGCTGGAGCAGACGGCGTATCATCAACACAGACCTCTGACGTGCCCGCGCAAAGCGACGCGAGTCAGACGGACCAAGAACAAACACAAAATTGAAATCAAAAAGCGCCCGTTACGCACTGTAGTCTGCAGGCAAGAAATTTCATACGTGGAGAGATCGAGTCCGAAGACCTGATACTTCCATGAGATGAAATCCCATGCTTGTCGTGCCTGCAGGTTACAGTGTGCAACGGGCGCCTTTTCTCACGTTGAGAATGGATGATAGCAATATAACGCCTGCCTGTCAAGCGTTGCTCGTCCTCGAATGTTACCACAGAATAACAGGCCCATCAATGGGCCTGTTATTTGCTAGATAAACGGCAGTTTTGGCTGTTATCGACTGATAGACTACCGGGAGATAACCTTGTCGATCAGGCCGTACTTCAGGGCCTCGTCCGGATCCATGAAGTTGTCACGCTCGGTGTCGATTTCCACCTTCGCCTTCTTCTGGCCCGTGTGCTTGGCGAGAATGGTATTGAGACGATCCTTGATCTTCAGGATGCGTTCCGCGTGAATCTTGATGTCCGTCGCCTGGCCGGAGAACCCTCCGAGCACCTGGTGGATCATGATCTCCGCGTTCGGAAGCGCGAACCGCTTCCCCGCCGCGCCCGCCGTGAGGAGCACCGCGCCCATCGATGCGGCCATGCCGACGCAAATGGTCGACACGTCCGGCTTCACGTACTGCATCGCGTCATAGATGGCGAGGCCGGCCGTGACGGAGCCGCCCGGCGAGTTGATGTACAGTTTGATGTCCTTGGTCTTGTCCTCAGACTCGAGAAACAGGAGCTGCGCGATGACGAGGTTCGCCACAGTGTCGTCGATCTCGGTGCCAAGAAAGATGATGCGGTCCTTCAACAGGCGCGAGTAGATGTCATAAGCGCGCTCGCCCATGTGGGTCTTCTCGATGACGGTCGGAATAAGGATGGAATTCTTTGGGTCAGACATAGAAATTGCGGTCTTAAAGGATCTCGACGGATTCAACCGCGTCCGCGTCGACGGATTCCTGGGATTCGGACACAACGTAGGAGTTCGTGAGCGCGGTATCCACCAACGATCCCTCGACCGTCTGGCCCGTCACAAACGTGATGCGGACACGTTTAGCCGCCTTCACCACGGCGTCGAGCAGCTCGCACTTCTGACGTGTCACGACCTCCGCGTCGTCAAACCCCGCGCGTTCGGCAAAATCCGCATGTCCATAGGTTTTACCGGCAAACAACTCGTATCCGCGATGACGAGACATTCCCTCGCCGAAACCAGCAAATGGATGTTTCATAGCGTTCCTTATTTAGATTTGCGTCTACTCTAGCACGGCGAGCGCTCGCTCGACCAGCGCGGTGCAGCCGGCGTCGTCGCACGTCATCTGGCCGCCCGGGATCGTGAAACCGGCCGCTTTCGTATGGCCTCCCCCGCCGAGTGCCTTCGCGATCTTCGACACGTCCGGACCGGTCGAGCGTATGGAAACCTTCACGCCGCCGTCCTCGGTCTCCCGCATGACGAACAGCATGTCGGCCTCGGTCACGAGATTCAAAAAATTCGAAAGCCCCTCGATCTCGTCGTGCGTGGCCCCGTTGTCCTCGATGTCCGCGCGGGTCAGATACGTCGAGACCACGGCCTGCGTCGGGTGCTTGCGCAACCGCTCGAGCGCCGTCCCCCAGGCGCGCAGCACGTTCACGGAGCGGTTCTGGTACAGGTTGCGGATGGCGTCCTGAATGCGCGCGCCACCCATAAGCAAGTCGCTCGCCGCCTCGAACGCGCGCTGGTTGGTGCCGGCGTTCGAGAACACGGTGGTGTCGAAACAAATGCCCGTGATGAGGCATGTCGCGGCGTCGCGGCTCGGAACGATGTCGTTCTCGTGAAAGAAGCGGTACACGACCTCGGCCGTCGCCGGCGACGCGACTACGACCTGGTTCACATGTCCGTACCGCGCATTGGTCGCGTGGTGGTCGATGTTCACGACCTGCGGCCGCGACGGGATGCGGTCGACGAGCTTCGCGACGTACGACGCGTCCGAGCAGTCGAACGAGACCACGAGGTCGATCGCCGGATCGTCAAAGATCCCGATGTCCGTCGTGCACAGTTCGACGTTCGGCAAAAACTGGTACTTGCCCGGGATCGCCTCGGACACGAATACGGGAACACGAACCCCGCGACCCTTCAGATAGTCCGCCACCGCGAGCGAGGAACCGAGCGAATCGCCGTCAATGCGCTCGTCCGCCACAAAGACCGGCCGCTTGGCGGCAATGAGAAGCTCGTGAATTTTACGGTGGGTGTAGGACTCCATACGAGAGGAGCAACACTATCATCGGGTAGCGAGACCGTCAATCGACGCGCCCAGGCGATTTGACGCCCGATATACTTTATAGTACATAGTATGTCTCATAACGATCACGCCTATGTCCGATCCATACCTTTCCCGGCTTCGCCAGGAACTCGCGCCAAGCAGATATCGAAGCCGTCTGATCAGAGAGCTCGAACAGCACATCGAGGACAGCGGCGGAACGAGCGAAACGCTCGGTTCTACCGAAGCCGTCGCGACCGCGTACAACCGGCTCTATCCGGTGTGGCCGCGCGCGATGCTGTTCTTCGTTCTCGTCTTCGTCACGTCCGTCCTGATTTTCTGCGCGGCCTTCCTGTTGCGCGTCGATGAGACCCCGATGGAATCGCAACTCGCCCAAACCCCGCCTGGCTGGATCGTCGGCATCCTCGGGCTCGCGGGCATCGCCCTGTCCCTTCCCGGGATCTACGTCAGCCAACTGGCCTTCTTTCCAAGCGAGAACTTCGACGCGTACTTCTCGGCCGTCCCGATCGTCGCGAACCTCATCTGGATCATCGTCTACGCGGTCATCCTCCTTCCCTCGCCCGGCATGATCATGCGCATGTTGTCGCGCCGTCTGAAATCTTAGCCTCACACCTATGCAATTCTCAAAGGAACTCCTCAAGGGCACGGCGGAGATCATCGTCCTCCAGGCGCTCAAGGCCCACGGCGCGCAGTACGGCTACCAGCTCATCCAAACGATCGCGCAATCGAGCGACAATGTATTCGAGCTGCAGGAAGGAACGCTCTACCCCATCCTCTACCGACTCGAGGACCGCGGTTACGTAACGAGCGACGAACGCGAGGCCCCAAGCGGAAAGACGCGGCGGTACTACACGATCACGCAGAACGGCGTGAAGCAGCTGAAAGAAAAGACAAAGGAGATCGGGGCGTTCGTGCGGGGAGTGACGCACGCGTTGCGTTTGGCATAAGAAAAAACCGCCGAGTTCACGGCGGCGAGACGAGGTCGATGGCGTCGTGCAGGCGATCCCCGTAGAGACGGACGAGACGGCACATGTCCGGGCTGCCGTAGTCGACCACGCACGGGCGGCCGTTCCGGAGGCCGAAGTTCCCGTACGAAAGCGCGTGGGTGTCGCCAAGTTCCTCGACGGACGGCACGCCCGTGGCGCGCCGCAGTCGAACCCACCAGCCCTTGTCGACGGCATGCGGCAACGGGGTCGCCGCGCGCTGAACGTTGACGAACGCCAGCGTCAGATACGTCGGCGCCAATACCGGATGGCCGACGGTCCACGAGAACCACCACTCCCGCACGTTGGCGATAAGACCGCCGAACAGGCAGAACGCCGGCGAGAGCCCAAGCGCGGCCATGGGCGTGGTCACATACTCCCAGGCGCGCCGTCCCCCTCGGCGTTTCAACAGTTCGACGGCCAAAGCCAAGTGCTCGAACGGGTTCCCGACCCGCGCGACCTTCACGACGATTCCGACCGATGGAAACACGTACGCGACGCGGCTTGATCCATTCACACGGTGCATGGCCGACTCTCCGTCGCCCAACCCTACGCGCCGCGAATCGCCCTGTCAAAATCCCACATAAAAACGCGCCTGCTAAGGCGCGTTTTTAAGGAAATCAAGCGTTTGAAGTTCACGGTCGAGGGACGGGTCCCCGATCTCTCCGATTTTCTCGGCGAACGCCTCATGGAACGAAGCAAAATGCTTCCGATACATCTCGTCCACCTCGAGTGGAACGGACGACTGTTCCCACCTGGACCCGATCACATCCGGTGGTACCGTGATTCCGTCTTCCTCGCTCACAAGCGGTTCGTCGCTCGTCCACCAATGCGTTTCCCGGCGTGCCTCGATCATCCAGTCCTTGAGCAGATCCGCGTACCGAGCAAGCCACACGGCCTTTTGAACGCCGGCATTGTCGTAGTGCTCGCCCGTGAAATCGAACGTCACCGTCGCGGAAGTCTCGTGGGACGTGCCGGCGCGGTCTTTGTACGAGACGCGCAACGCGAGATCCGGATCGTCGCCCGTCTTCTTCAGCCTCAGCAGAATGATGCCGCCCTTCGTCTCCCCATTCTTCGTGAGCGACGGGAACAACGTATTCACACGCATGATCTCTCCCGTGGCCGCGTCGGCTTCCGGCGATCCATAGACCTGCTCGATGTCGAATCCGTCCGCGTCGGCTTCGAGGGCGAGGTCAAACACCAGCGGCGTAACCATGAAGTCGAACCCCTCGTCCATGCGCGTGCGGAACTCTTCCGGCGAGTGCACCGCGTAGTAGTTCGCGCCCTCGGTCTTGGTAATGGCCTCAACGAGCTCGGTCTGGAAATCCACACCGATGCCGATAAACGTCGAGTACGTCTCGTCGGCCGCGTTCTTCTCCATGCGTCCGCGCATCCCGCTCTCGGACAAATCGCCCGCGTTCGGCTGCGCGTCGGTCAGCAGGATGACGCGGTTCGAATATCCTTCCTGCGGAGTATTGCGCAACAGGTCCGTGGCAAGGTCCATGCCCGCGGACATGTCCGTACCACCGTCCGGTTCCACGTCCCGAATATGATCGTTGATCGCGTCCATATCCGTCTCCCCGACGAGACGCATGTCCTTCGCGACCACCGCCTCGTCGTCAAACAACACGATTCCCACGCGGTCTTCCGGCCTCAGATGGCTCAAAAGATCGATCATCGCTTCTTGCGCCACCTCCATCTTCGTCATCTTCTCCATGTTCTCGCCGTCCCACGCGCCAGTCGCCTGGTCGTAATAATACTGGTCAAACCTCGATCCCATGGACCCGGAGACGTCGAGAACGACCACAAGGTTGAGCGGGCCGCGCGCGAAGTCCTCTTCCGTAAGTCCCGAGTTCAACCCGACGGAAACGTAGTAGTCCGTCCCGCCGGAAATCGGATCCGGGCTCGATGCGGTCGCATATGACGGACAGAACAGTTCCGCACACGCTTCCTTCTCGCCCGTGTCGAAGTAATACTCGTAGAACAATCCCTCGTACGTCAGGTCCGTCGGGAGCGGCGTGTAACCGTTCGCGATGTCGTCGCGGAACGCGTTGGCGTCCTTTGCCCCGCCCACCGAAAATCCGAGGGCCCGAGTCGACGCCTCCGGCGCGGCGAACGAATCCGCCATGCCGAAACTCCCAAGGCTGCTAAGGGAAGACACGGACCCAAGTGCCGAAGGACTCACCGTGTTGGAGAGGGACGACACCGCCCCTTGCCCACCGCCATACGTCCAATCGTCCGTCTTCGGCCCGAACGTGAGCGTCGTTGGAACTTCACCGGGCGCAGAGGTGACAAACAACAGGAACACGATCGCGACGAGCGCTCCCCCGAACGCGAACGGCATCCAATTCTTTGGGTTTTTAGATGTATGAAGATTGATCTTCGGACAGCTTGGGCC
>DAISXX010000067.1:0-6702 GCA_036825695.1 Patescibacteria group bacterium
GTATGACGCGCCGCACTTCCGTCGGCTCGCGGGACTCGTGCGTGCCGTCGGCTCGCACCACGTCCTCCACGATGTACGGCTTCATGAGCACGCCGTCGTTCGCGATGGCCGCGTAGGCCGCCACCATTTGGAGCGGCGTCACCGTGATGCCCTGGCCGAACGACGCCGTGGCCGCGTAAATCTCCGCGCCGCGGTCGAGCGCGGAAATGTCGCCCGGCGACTCGGTCTCAAGCTCGATTCCCTCGCGCTGCCCGAACCCGAAGTCCTTCACGTATCCCACGAATTTCTCCATGCCCATCTGACGCATGGAAAACACCATGCCCGTGTTCACCGATTCCTCGAGCACGACGGTCATGTCGATGGTTCCGTACGACTTGTCGAGCGCGTTCTTGATGGGCTTCGGCCAGCCGTCCACCATGACGCTGCCCGTGTCCGTGAACGTGGTTGTCGGCGTCACGGCGCCGGCGTCGATGGCCGCGGCCATGGTAACGGCCTTGAAGATGGAGCCCGGCTCGTAGGAACCGAACGTGGACGGATTGTTAAAGGCGCTGATATCCGCGACCTGGTTGTACTCGGACGGCTCGAAGTCCGGGTTGCCGCACATCGCGAGAATCTTTCCGGTCTGCGGTTCCACGATCACCACGCTTCCGCCGTCCGCGCCGTGCCGGAGAATGGCCTGTTCGAGCGCCTTGCACGCGTAGTACTGGATGGTGCGGTCGACCGTGAGCACCACGTCCGCGCCGTCCACGGCCGGCTCGATGGACTGCTCGCCAATGGCGATGAGCCGGCCCGCGATGTCGCGCTCGCTGCGAAGGAATCCCGGCGTTCCGGTCAGTTCCTCGTTGAAATAACCCTCGATCCCGTACTTGCCCGACATCGTGCCGTCGCCCGTCGACCCGACGAACCCGATCACGTGCCCGCCAAGCCCCTTCTCCGGGTACAGGCGTCCTTCCTCGCGAATGAAGTACACGCCCGGCAGGTCGAGCGCGATGAGCTTATCGAGCGCCTCATCGAGCACGTTGCGCTGCACCGGCTCGTACGGGTCCTTGCGGTTGGAGAAATGCGACGCCAGTATGTCGCGCTTCTCGTCGTCGTAGCCGAACAGTTCGGTCAGCTTCTTCGCGGTCATCACCGGATCCTCAATTTTGCGCGGATCGGCATACACGAACGCCACCTGCTGCACCGTCGCGACGGGAACGAGCGTGCCGTCCTTCATGTCATGGATCAAAATGTCGCCACGCGACGGGAACAGTTCCTTAAAAATCTCATGTTGCCCCTCGGCAAGCGCCACGTACGTCCCATGGTCAAGCACCTGGAGCACGACCAGTTTAAGCGAAATCGCCACGGCAAACGCAACCATCCCGTACCGGAACGCATTCATGCGCCAGTCCGATCCCGAAGACGTATGCGGTTTTTGCCAGCGACGCTTGGTCACATTATTGTCCCAGTCCAAATCCGAAGAGCGTTCCGTTCCCGCGTGGGTTCTGTCCCGACAGCACTTCCTCGCCGTCGCTCTTTCCGTCGCCGTCCGTGTCGGCCTTGTTCGGATCGGTGAGATAGAAGGCCTCGACGATGGCGGAGAGGCCGTCGCCGTCCGTATCCCCGTTGGCATCCGTCGTTTGCGTTGGGAGACGCGCCGCGTCGTTCGAAACGAGCGTCGTCATCTCCGAACCGTTCGACAGCGGCCCTTCGTCGCCGACCGGAAGGGCGCTCAGGATGCTTGCGAACGATGTCACGAGGCGCGTTTCCGGCGCAACCGCGCCAAATGGCGCATCGAAGTCGTACAACTCGACGATCGCGTCCGCGGGAACGAGAACCTTCGGTCCGGCCGGGTATAGCCCGCCCGCCGCCTGGATCCGGTACAGCCGATGGTCGTCGATGCCGATCCAGAGGCGGATGGAGACGTTCTCGACCGTCAGCGCCTCGTTCTCGACGGCAAGGCGCTCGTCCGTCGTTGGGTCGCGATCCACCTTGGCGCGAACCATGTCGAGCAAAAACGAGCGCAGCGCGTCGGGGTCGAACCGCGCGTCGATGATGCGCGCCGCATGGCCGTCGATCACCTCAGTCACATCGTCATAGCGCACGAGAAAGACGTCCGCGCGCCCAAGCAGGTCGCGCAGCCGGACGAGGCCGTCGCCGTTCCATTCCGAGCCGGCCGGCGTGACGGACGCGACGGGCGCGTTCAATCCCGGAATGACCGAGCCCCACTCCGGCAGCTCGCCGCTCAAGAACGAAACCCACGTGCCGCTCTTCGAAAATTCGACGCCGGTCACGTCCGGCCCGGGCGCGGCATACGTCAGGTACGTGGTTCCGTCGATCAGGCGAATCTCCCCCGAGAGGTCGGCATAGTCCGTGGCCTTGCTCAGTCGGAAGAGACGGAACTTCGAATCGTGCTGCAACGCGTCGGGCTGAGAAAGGTCAGCCTGTCCCGTGACATAGAGCGTCGTGGTCGTCCGCTCGCGCCCCTCGCCGCGCGTCCACGAAAATGCCGATCGCTCCCGGACGGTTTGCACCTGCGACATGGCCTTGAGCATCCGCTGAATTTCCAGTTCCGGCCGAAATTTGCCAAGCACGATCCACGCGGAGAACACGAGGATCAACGCGAAGACGACGCCGCCGATGATAAACAGCAATGCTCGCTTTCCATGCATACGGTGGTAGTATACCAAAATTTCCAAAGTTCAACGGACAAGTTCCAAATAAGCTCCAACTTGGAAGAAAATTACCAAACGTTACTGGGAACGTTCGATGATTGCCGAAAGAATCTTTTTCAGTTCCATGGCCTCTTGGCGCAATTGCGAAAGTTCCTCGGTCGCTTGGGGATTCAAGTTCGTCAGGATGTCGAGCCAGTAAACCGTTTCCTTTGCCTCCTTTCTTGCAATTCGAAGACGAAACACGAAGTCCTTCTTGCTCAAGGAGTCATTCGCCTCAATGTAATTCGCACCGATCGACGGACCCGACCTCGCACACTGGTCGATCTGTCGAAGATTTATGACGTCCTTCGGCAACGACCTCAAACACGAAAGCAGACGCTTGCTAAACAGCAGCGTCCGCTCGGATAAGTCGTATGGTTTTTGCGCCTTCAGTTCCATTGGTATTTTCTACCTTTTTTGGAACTTGTTTCTTGTCTCTTGGAATTTCTACTCCACCGCCATCACGTCGTCCTCGCCTACCATCGATCCGATAAAGCACATCACGTCGCCCGTGTTGTCGTTGCGGACGATGCGGATCATCTCGCCGTCGTCGGACTCGTAGTCGGAGAACGCGTAGCGCTCATCCTCCTCCACCATCGCGTCGCCGTCCACGGCCACGATGGAGCCGATGTCCTCGTAGGTGAACTCATAGTCCTTGCCCTGGTAGCCGATCGTTTCGTTTTCGGCCTCCACCTGCTCGTCCATCAGGCGGTACAGCATCAGCTCCTCGTCGTCCGGGGAAACCGTCAGCATGCGGCCGGACGCATCGAACATCCAATGGCGAACGTCGCCTCCGTCGAGCTCCATGTCCGCCTTTCCGGCATACGTAAACGGATTGTTGGCGATCACGAGTTCGGCGCCGGGGGTCGCAAGGAGCAATTGGTCGAGTTTCATAAGGGACGGTGGGGTGAGTCGGAACGTCGTAGAGTCGGAAAGTGGAAAAGTCACTCAACGTAACTCGACACTCTCCGACTCTTTCACTTTTCGACTCTACCACTTAGTGATTGATCATTTCGTCGCGATTATACAGAGGCATGGAAAAAACGCCAAGTGCGAGCCTGCGAAAAAGGCCGAAATAGGCCGGAAACCACGTGAATCCCTTGACAAAGTCGGGTTTTTGTGGTATAGTTCTTCTCCGACAGTGATCATTCGCCCCGGTCCGTCTGGCCTTGATTCTTCCT
Organism: Patescibacteria group bacterium; assembly: GCA_036825695.1. GTDB lineage: Bacteria > Patescibacteriota > Patescibacteriia > UBA9934 > GWF2-40-263 > YC12-FULL-57-11. The sequence continues at coordinate 3,875 of DAISXX010000067.1, forward strand.
CGAAACGACGGTTTCGACGAGCAACCAAGGCCAGGCACCCCGCCAGGCCGAAGGACCACCCTCCCAGGAGCAACAGATGAGCGTTTCCCTTCCCGTCGGCACCTCCCTTCCCGCCGGCACCGACAAGATCAGCATCCTTCTCGCCTCGATCCCCAGCGCCGTGCTGGACATGAGCGCCTCCGACTTCAAGCAGGTCGCGGCCAACGGCAACATCCCGGCACACTTCCACGGCCGCAAGAGCGCAGCCAACGTGCACCTGCACGGTGGCCTGACCCCCGACGCGATCGGCCGCCAGGTCGGACGTGTCGAGATCAAGGTCCGGCTGGTGAAGAACAAGAAGCCGAACGGCGCGCCCGTCGAGTACTACTCGGTCAACTTCTACCCCACCACCGAGCGGCCCTCCAAGCAGATCGTCATCACCTACGACGGTCAGCGGGTCGTGGGCGGCGAGAACTGGGGCAGCGACGAGAACGGCACGTACGTGATCGCGCAGCCGCTGTAGTTCCGCCGAAGACGTCTTGCCCCGAGGCAACCCGTCGCACATCATCTCGTGCGCCGCCGTTGCTCGGGGTGTTGTGTTTTTATGGTAAAATGTTTTCGTATGACAACCGCCTTTAACAATGCCTGGGTCGGGTACGACCTTCCGTTTTCCGAAATCGAGTCGCAGCCGGAGGTCGCGGCGTTACGCGCGCAAGGTTTGAAGAAGCGCGTGCAGAGCCCGGAGCATCACGTGACAGTTGGATATTTTAAAAACATAAACCTGCCCGATCTCGAAGCAACGATCCGCGAGCTCGAGACGACGACCGGGTCGGCCGTGGACGCGGACGTGATTTCGTTCGACGGGATGGGCGAGATTTCCGGGCCGGACGGGCGCTATGTGTTTTTCACGCCCGCCGTCGTCCCGAATCGCCCGCTCGTTCGTCTGCGCACCAAGCTCGAGCAGACGCTGCTCGCCGGACAGACGGTCTCCGGCCTTCATCTGAGCGTCGGCGGACCGGACCCGTTCGGCGGATCGAAGGAACGCCAGCAACCGCTCGCCCATCCGTTTGAGGCTGCCGGACAATTGGTGTTCGTCGGCAACGACGGAAAGCAGTTTCAAAAGTTGTATTGGAATTCGAAACAGCACGCGTTCGTCGCGCCGACGGGAGAGGCCCCTGTCGCTCCCGCCTCGACGCAACCGGCCGCGACGACAAGCAAGACGCCGCTCCCCGTCCACACGGTCGCCATCTTCCCAAAGATTCAGGCCGACACCGCGGTCGCGGTCTATTTGCTTGCGCGATTCGGCAAAGACGCATTTCCCGGCATCGACCAGATGAAGCTCGAGTTCTGGACCGCGCTCCCAAGCGGCGAAACGCCGGAAGGATTGCAAGCGAAGGGCATCTTGCCGATCGACCTCGGCGGCGGGCTGTTCGACCACCATCTTGCCAACCAGGCGTCGGGCAAACGCGAGGACTGCGCGAGCACGCTGATCGCAAAGCACCTCGGTATCGACAACAACGGCTCGCTCCGAAAAGTGCTCGCGTGGGCCAAACGTGACGACCTCGAGGGCAAAGGGACGGTGAGCGTCGACCCGCTCGACCGCGCGTTTGGTCTATCCGGCATCATCATGACGCTCAACCGCGCATTCCCAAGCGACCCGAAGCGCGTCATCGACCACGTGGTGCCGCTCATCCACTACCACGTGATGGACGAGCAGAAGCGCACGGAAGAACTGCCGAAGGAGTGGGACGAACTCCAGGCGGTCGGCAAAGGAAAGATTTTTAAACTCCGACAAGGCTCCGCCGACCTCAAGGCCGCGTTCGTCGAGTCCGACAACACCGCGCTCCCGGGATTTCTCCGCGCCGCCAAGCGCATGGACCTCATCGTCCAGCGCCGCACCTCGGGACACACGAACGTCATGACGCGTCAGGAACGCAGCCTCGACCTGCGCCCGGTGATCGCGGCACTGCGACTGAAAGAAGCGGAACGCAAGGGCGTCACGCTTCCGGCAGATCAGACCAAATGGCAATCGACGGGACGCCTCGACCCCATCGACGAGTGGTATTACGACGACGCGGCGAACACGCTGCAAAACGGCGGCATCTCGCCCGGCGACATTCCGGCCACCAAGCTCACGGCCGACGAAGTGATCGCGATTTTGACGGCCACCATTCCGAAGGGCGTGATCGGCGCGCTCAAGCGGACGAAGGAACGCGAACTCGGGGCAACAGCCAAGCCGCAACCGTCAGCGTCGGTATAAATACAACCGGGACGCGCCCTCGCACTCGTCGACCGTCGCGGGCGTCCAACCTTCGATGGGCCAGACGTACGACAGCACGCGCGCGCCCGGTTTCAACTCCGCCTCCAGTTTGGGGCGGAGTTTTTGGTAGGTCTCGGGCATGAGAAAGACGTAGACCGCGTCGGCGTCGCGGAGGTCATACGAGAACGCATTGCCGAGGACGAAGCGGGTATTCCACGATCGCGTCAGCACGCGACGGACCTGCGCCGCGAACCACTGCGCGATGGAGAGTTCGACGCCGACTGTACAGACCTCCCCTAACCCCTCCTGACTTTCAGGAGGGGGAACTCGGCTCAGCGCAATCGTGACTCTTCCGTCTCCACAACCCAACTCAACGAACCGCTCCCCCGGCTTCAAATCCAACAACCGCTTCGCGCGGTCGATGTCCCGCTTCCACGTTGGCACCCACGGCGCGCCCGAAAGCGCCGCGTAGGCCATGGAGGAGAGCAGGACGAGAAACGTGATCCAAAGCCAAGTCATAGTGCGCGCATTGTATCACGGACATGCGGGTGGTCCGACAATAAAAAACGGGGAATCAGCTGATTCCCCG
>DAISXX010000068.1:0-6578 GCA_036825695.1 Patescibacteria group bacterium
CGGTTGTCAATGCAGGAGGGGCGGGATACACTTTCTCGTATGCCCGACATCTTCACAAAGGAAAAGCGCAGCGAGGTGATGTCACGCATTCGGTCGAAGAACACGGCCGTCGAGCGGCTGGTATTCGCGTATCTCCGGAAGAAGAAAATCTATTTTCAGAAGCACTACGCGCGAGTCGTCGGGTCGCCGGACGTTGCGGTGCCTTCGCGGAAGATTGCGGTGTTTGTTGATGGTGATTTCTGGCACGGTCGCGACGCGAAGAAGCGGATGCCGAAGTTGAACGATTGGTGGAGGACGAAGATCTTGCGCAACATGGAGCGCGACCGGGTGTCACGCGCTCGATTGCGAAAAGACGGGTGGAGCGTGTTGCGGGTTTGGGAGAAGGAACTGATGCGGAAGGCGACGCGCGAGCGGTGGCTTGATCGGATTCATGCGCATCTTGCGGCGACTGGGGCGTCGCGGCCGTGGTTCGTGTATGTGGTTCGGTGCGCGGACGGGAGCTTGTATACCGGGATCACGACCGATCTCACGAAGCGCATCGCGACGCACAACGCCGGGACGGGGGCGAAGTATACGCGCGGGCGTGGGCCGATCGAGTTAGTCTGGTCGCGCAAGATGAAAACCGGGACCGAGGCACGCAAGCTTGAGGCGGCGATCAAGAAGCGGACGCGGGCGGAGAAGGAGGAGATGGTGGCGAAACGTCGCGGATAGCGGCGTTTTTTGATAGAATGGTGGCATATGAACGCAAAGAACATCGGGGCGCTGGCGGCGTGGATTGGGGTGAGCGAGCTTGCGGGCGTCGTCGGGTCGGCGTTTACGTTTTCGGCGATTTCCGACTGGTATGCGTTTTTGAACAAGCCGTTCTTCTCGCCGCCGAACTGGCTGTTCGGGCCGGTATGGACCACGCTGTACGCGATGATGGGCGTTGCGGCGTTCCTCGTGTGGCGGCACGGGTGGAAGAAACCGGAGACGCGTCATGCTCTCACGGCGTTTGGCGTCCAGCTCGCGCTTAACGCGCTGTGGTCGATCCTTTTTTTCGGCGCGCGCCGCATCGACCTCGCGCTCATCGAGATCGTCGCGCTCTGGATTGCCATCGTGCTGACCATCGTTCGGTTCTCGCGCGTGAGCCCGAAGGCCGCGGCGCTGCTGCTGCCGTACCTCGCGTGGGTGTCGTTCGCGTCGGCGCTGAACGTTGCCCTTTGGACGCTCAACTAGTATGGACGCAACGCTCGACCTGCTCGGCGTCTTTCTCCTGCTCGCCGGATTCGTCATCGGCCTCGGCGCGGTGACGGTCATCGACCTGCACGGATTTCTCGGACGGCATTCGTCGTACTGGACGGAAGCCACCACGCGCACGCACAAGGTGACCAAGCCGCTCATTTGGATCGGCGTGGCGCTGTGCGTGGCGGGCGGCGCGGTGCTATACCGGCACGAGTCGTTTTCGGGCATTCCGCGGGCGCATGCGCTCATGGCGCTCGGGCTCGTGCTCAACGGCCTGTTCCTCTCGTTTTCCGTGAGCCCGTTCCTGTTGCGGCGCGAGGCGGAAGGAAAGGCGGGCACTCCGTTGCCGGACGCGTGGCAGCGCAAAATCTTCGTGAGCTTCCTCGTGTCCGACGGGCTCTGGTGGGCGTCGTTGTTCCTGTTCGCCGCTTATCTCACGCGCGCCTAAGTATGACCGCATCGAAACGCGTCGTCGTGCGCGACCTCATGCAGGACGGGTACGCGTACGAGCGAACGGAACCCGAGGGCAAGCACTTCGACCCGGAATTCACGCCTGACCTGACGCCGAAGCAGATGCTCGCGCTCGGCGTGTTCGGCGGCTGCTACATGACGGATTGTGTCCGCGAGTTTCCGGCCGACTGGTTCGCGCGCGCCAAGCTGTCGCCGCGCCGGCGCGACGCGCGGCTCAATTGTTTCAAGGTGAACGCGTCGAAGCCGCTGTGGTATTGGCAGGAGAAGGGATGGATCAACGAGGAACACGACCCGCGCGGGTGGTTCCAGTGGTACTGCCGCTACTACATGGGCCGGCGTTTGCCCGAGGAGGACGCGCGCCAGATCAAGCGGTGGAAGGCGATTCGCCGCCATATCGCCCAGCTGAAGAAGCACTGCAAGAAGGGCGACGCCGCCTGCCGGCCGGTGCAGCGCCAGGCGCTGTTGCATTGGGCGTACGATTCGCGCAAGATGTAGCCGATATGCATATCGAATACGAAGCCACGTTTGAGAACGTCGACAAGGACGCGATCCGCGCGAAACTGAAGGAAGCGGGCGCGACGCTCGTGCGGCCGGAGTTCGTCCAGAAGCGCGTGGTGTTCAACCTGCCGAAGGGCCACGAGATTCCGGGCGGGTGGCTTCGGGTGCGCAACGAAGGGGACAAGGTGACGATGAGCTTGAAGGTGGTAAACGGGGACAAGATCGAGGATCAAAAAGAGATTTGTCTGACGGTCGACGACGTGGACAACGCGGTGGAATTTTTGACCGCGATCGGCGCGGAGCGGAAAGCGTACCAGGAAACGAAGCGCGAGCTGTGGCGGCTCGACGGGACGGAGATCACGATCGACGAGTGGCCGTTCCTCGAGCCGTTCGTGGAGGTGGAAGGGCCGGACGAGGCGACGGTGCGGGCCGCGTCCGAGAAAGCCGGATTCGATTACGCGACCGCGCTGTTCTGTTCCGTCGACACGCTGTATGCGCGGAAGTACGGGTTTGAGGAAGACGTGTTCAACAATCAGTCGTCGCTCGTCGTGTTCGACATGGAAAATCCGTTCATCACGTTTCAGAAGATATGACCGTGTACGAAAAAATCAAGGCGAAGCTGGATGAGGCGGGCGCCGTTTACGCGACGCAGCACCATGAGGCGACGATTACGAGCGAAGACGCCTCGCGCGTGCGCGGCGTGAGCATGCATGCGGGCGCGAAGGCGCTCGTGTTGCGCGGAAAGAAAACCGACGCGCATTTTTTGTTCGTGATGCCGGCGGACCTGCGCTTTGACGCGAAGAAGGCAAAGGCGCTGCTTGGGGAGCCGGTGACGTTTGCGGCGGAGCCGGAGGCGGTGACGGGGTGCGTTCGTGGGAGCGTGCCGCCGTTTGGGTCGGTGGTCGGATTGAAGACGTACTGCGATGCGCGGTTGGCGGAGAACGAGGACATCCACTTTAACGCGGGGTCGCTCACGGATTCGGTGACGATGAAGTATTCAGACTATTTGCGGATTGAGCGGCCGGAGATTGTTGATATTACGGAGTAGAAGTTTGACCTTGCAGGCGCTGCGCCCTGCACTCGCCTTACTTTCTTTTGCCGGAAAAGAAAGTAAGCAAAGAAACCTTCCGCCCGCCTCCGGCTCCTACGCCACGGCACGAAAAAACGCCTTGCTGCGGAACTCGCTCGTTTCGATCTGACGGCCAGCGTAAACTTCGCTCAGACAATCCTCGCACCCTTCGGGACGGCATTTTTTCGTGTCGTGGCTGGGTCGCCTCCGGAGGGCGAAACGCGTTGACGGGATGGCAATTTTAACGCATACTCACTCAACTATGATCATTACACTTTACGGCGGGAAGATGGGGTCTGGGTTTCGGTGTCATTGGGCGGCGGCGGAGATGGGGGTTGCGTATGAAGAGGGTAAGGTTGACATGCGCGCCGGGGAACACAAGAGCGAATGGTTTTTGAAATTGAACCCGGCCGGGCAGGTGCCGGTGCTCGTGGACGACGGGTTCGCGCTCGCGGAATCGGTCGCGATCAACAACTACCTCGCGGAGAAATCCGGGTCGGATCTCGTCGGGGCGGACGCGAAGGAACGCGGGCTCGTGACGCAGTGGACACTGTACGTGCTCACCTCCGTCCAGCCGCTGTTTTCCACGATCGCGATGCCGAAGTGGACGGGCGTGAACGACGTTGCCGCCGAGGAGAAGGCCGTCGCGGCGCTTCCGGCGAAGCTAAAGGTGCTCGAGGATCGTTTGGCCGCTTCGCCGTATCTCGCGGGAGAACGGTTCACGCTCGCGGATGTCAACGCGGCGAGCACGATGCAGTACGCGGGATTCGCGGACTTCTCGCTTTCGGCGTATCCGCACATCACGGCTTGGATTGAGAAACTGTCGGCACGCCCGGCGTACGTCGCCGCGAAAGGCTAATCTATGGACGCGATCGTCTTGAACAATTTGGAAAAGACGTACGCGACCGGAACGCGCGCCCTCAACGGCGTGTCGTTTTCGGTCGCGCAGGGTTCCATGCTCGCGCTGCTCGGCGGGAACGGCGCGGGGAAGACCACCATCATCGGGATTCTCACCGGGCTCGTTCGGAAGACGGGCGGCACCGCGACGGTGCTCGGCATCGATCTCGACAAGGATCCGGAAGGGCTGCGCGCGCAGATCGGCGTGGTGCCGCAGGAATTCAATTTCAACATCTTCGAGAAGGTGATCAACATCGTGGTCGACCAGGCCGGATATTACGGCGTGCCGCGCAAGGAGGCGTTGCCGCGCGCCGAGAACCTGTTGAAGGAACTCGGCCTCTGGGAGAAGCGCGACGCGGTTTCGCGCACGCTCTCGGGCGGCATGAAGCGCCGTCTCATGATCGCCCGCGCGCTCGTGCACAACCCGAAGGTCCTTCTGCTCGACGAGCCGTCGGCCGGCGTCGACGTGGAACTGCGCCGCGAGATGTGGGAGTTCGTGCGCGGATTGCACACGAAGGGAACCACCATCGTGCTCACCACCCACTATCTTGAGGAGGCGCAGCAGCTGTGCGAGCGCGTCGTCATCGTGAAGAAGGGAGAGGTGGTACGCGACGGATTGGTCGCCGACCTGTTGCGCGACACCCATACCGAAACGCTCGAGGACGCGTATTTTTCCGTCACGCAATAATATGAGCTTTGCCATCCAACGCGTCGCGTTTCTGACGATCGCCCGCAAGGAAGTGGGCCGCGTCATCCGCATCTGGACGCAGACCATCCTGCCGCCGGTCATCACGCAGTCGCTGTACTTCGTCATTTTCGGCAACCTGCTCGGCCAGCGCATCGGCGAGGTCGGCGGGCTCTCGTACGCGGCGTTCCTCGTTCCCGGCCTCGTGCTCATGGCCGTCGTGACCAACGCGTTTTCGAACGTGTCGAGCTCGTTCTTTGTCGCCAAGTTTCAAAAGAGCATCGAGGAGCTGCTCGTGGCGCCGGTCGCGCCGGGCGCGATGCTCGGTGGGTACGTGCTCGGCGGCGTGGTGCGCAGCGTCATCGTCTCGGCCGTGGTGTTCTTCGTGAGCATGTGGTTCGTCACGCCGACGATGGTCCATCCGTGGGCCGTCGTCTACTTCGGCCTCATGACCGGCATCTTCTTCGCGCTGCTCGGCTTCCTGAACGGCATGTTCGCGCGCAAGTTCGACGACATCGCCATCGTCCCGACCTTCGTGCTCACGCCGCTCACGTATCTCGGCGGCGTGTTCTACGACATCTCGAACCTGCCGGGCGTCTGGCAGACCGTGGCGAAGTTCAACCCGCTCGCGTATGCCATCGACGGGTTCCGTTTCGGATTCTCGGGCGTGGCCTCCACACCGGTCGCGGGAAGCGCGGCCGTGCTCGGCCTCGTGACCCTCGCGCTCGGCGGCTGGATTTACGTCATGCTCAAGAAGCGCGTCGGGCTGCAATCGTAATATGTCGTCCGTCTGCGCGTGGGTTCCGGAAAACGATCCGCTCTATCGCCGGTACCATGACGAGGAATGGGGCGTGCCCGTGCGCGACGACCGCGTGCTGTTCGAGTTTCTCGTGCTCGAAAGCGCGCAGGCCGGACTGAGCTGGAAGACCGTGCTCCATAAGCGCGAGAACTACCGCCGCGCGTTCGCGGGGTTCGATCCCGAGCGGGTCGCGTCGTTCGGCGACGCGGACGTCGAGCGTCTCATGGCGGACGCGGGAATCATCCGCAACGGGGCGAAGATCCGCGCGGCGATCTCGAACGCCAGGTTGTTTTTGGACATCGCGTCGGAGCACGGGACGTTCGCGCGCTATCTCTGGGCGTTCGTCGGCGGCAACACGATCGATGGAAACCGCGCGAGCGTGAGGGAACTGCCGGCCGTCACGCCGGAATCGGAGGCCATGGCGCGCGACCTGAAGGCGCGCGGGTTCAAATTCTTCGGTCCCACCGTGTGCTACGCGCACATGCAGGCGACTGGCCTCGTGAACGACCACACGCTCGACTGTTTCCGGCACGAGGAAGTTTCGCGCCGATCGTCGCGTTCGTCGTCCGCGTGATTTTGGTCAAATCGACGGAACCCTTGACGGAAATCGAAATACGCGTAGAATGCCCATCGGCCTATCACTGGTCTGGGAGTATTCCATGAGCAACGTTCGAGTCACTGGCGTGGTTCTCGCCGTCCTAATCGCGCGCATCCTTCTCGCGGGGAGCCTGATCCTCTGCGGTCAGTATGCGCTTGCCGTAGGACTCATCCTCCTGACCGAGGCCGTCTGCGTCGCCGCCGCGCTCAAGGCGCGGCCGCACTCCCCCCGTCCCGATCCCGTCTGAACGACGTTTCGGGGAACGAGGGCGGGGGCTTTTTTCGTTTCGGGAAGCCGGGGGCTTGTTCAAATCGAACCGGCGGGGTAGGTTGTCCCTCCG
>DAISXX010000069.1:0-6569 GCA_036825695.1 Patescibacteria group bacterium
CTGCATAAACTCATCGAAGTGCATGACTGACACCGACATTTCCTTGCCCATGCAAATCGCTCTGCTATCCTTCGTGAGAAAGACCGCGCCGAGAACTCCGGCGCTACAAAGCAGAAGAATGTCGTCCAAACGGTCGTGCGAGAAGTAGTCAGGATTGGTTAGGGCATGAACGTGGAGGTAACAAGTGCCGATAACTGCAAGCACAATGGCTGGGAACTGTTTCCCATTAGATTGAAGGTGGAGAACCTCACTCTCGCCAATGCCGATCTTCGTAATGGCTGAAAGCACACCTACTTTATTTCTTGCGCGATCGTAAAGACTCTTCCAAGTGAGTCCTGTTTCAAATTTTGGATTGACTTCTCGGATTGAATCGATCCAAGGTACACGAGATTCCAACTTGGATTTTTCCTGTTCTTCCAACTTGGCGCGCTGTGTGTCGTCAAGACCAAAGTCCCGCATAGACTTCAATGAAACCAGCAGACGGGGCACATAGTCCGGAGGGCGAAGCTCATAACGAACCTCGTTATCCAAACGTTTTAACGCAATACTTTCTACCCCCAATTGTTCTCGATACCCGCCCATCATAATCACCCCAGGCAGACGAATCAGCTCACGGATCGTTGAAATACGACGATTCAATTCCGATCTCGACAAGGTTCTTGAGGCAAATGGCTTGCAAAGTTCACTCAATAAATCCTCAGTGACAAGAACTGAGTCGCCCGATGAAAGTTTTGCGCGAAAGAGCGATTTCAAATCTCTCCTGCGCTCAAAAACATCGATAACAACATTTGCGTCGAGCAAGTAAGTCACAGAAACGTGTCTATTTCAGCATCCGTTTTAGATAGTGCCCCGTATGACTCTTCGCGTGCCGTGCGATGTCTTCCGGCGTTCCCGCCATCACCAAGTTGCCGCCCTTGTCGCCGCCTTCCGGGCCCATGTCGATGAGCCAGTCGGCGGTCTTGATCACGTCGAGGTTGTGCTCGATGACGATCACCGAGTTGCCCTTGTCGACGAGCTTATGCAGCACTTCGAGCAGGCGCTTCACGTCCTCGAAGTGCAGCCCCGTGGTCGGCTCATCGAGGAGATACAGCGTCTTGCCCGTCGATCGCTTCGACAACTCGTTCGATAACTTCACGCGCTGCGCCTCGCCGCCCGAGAGCGTCGTCGCGCTCTGTCCGAGTTTCAGGTAGCCGAGGCCGACTTCGACGAGCGTCGCGAGCTTGTCGTGGACGACCGGGACGTCGACGAAGAACTCGGCGGCTTCCTCGACCGTCATTTCGAGAATCTGGAACACGTTCTTCTCTTTGAAGAGAATCTCGAGCGTCTCGCGGTCGAACCGTTTTCCCTTGCACACGTCGCACGTCACGTAGACGGTCGGCAGGAAGTGCATCTCGATCGCGGTCGTCCCGTGGCCCTCGCAGTTTTCGCAGCGTCCGCCCGGAACGTTGAACGAGAAGCGGCCGACCTTGTACCCGCGGAATCGCGCCTCTTCCGACGCGGCAAACAGCTCGCGGATCGGCCCCCAGCAGCCCGTGTAGGTCGCCGGGTTCGATCGAGGCGTTCGGCCGATGGCGCCCTGGTCCATGAGAATCGCCTTGTCGATGTATTCCGTGCCGAGCAGCGCCTTGTGCTTGCCCGGACGGTCCTTCGATCCGTACAGCTTGCGCGCCAGCTCCTTGTACATCGTGTCGTACGCGAGCGTGGACTTTCCGGAACCGGAAACGCCGGTGACGCAGACGAAACGACGCAGCGGGATGTCGACGTCGATGTTCTTCAAGTTGTTCTCCTGCGCCCCGCGAATCTTAATCGCGTCTTTTCCGATCTTACGGCGCTCCTCCGGCACGTCGATCTTCTTATCTCCGCGCAGGTACGCCGCGGTAAGCGAGTTCTTGTCCTTGAACACGTCCGGCGTCTTGCCGATGGCGACGACTTCCCCGCCGTGCACGCCGGCTCCCGGGCCGATCTCCACCATGAAGTCGGACGCGCGAATGGTGTCCTCGTCGTGCTCGACCACGAGCACCGTATTGCCGAGGTCGCGCAATTGCAAGAGCGTTTCGACCAAGCGATCGTTGTCGCGCTGGTGCAACCCAATCGTCGGCTCGTCGAGCACGTACAGCGCGCCGACGAGACGCGAACCGACCTGCGACGCCAAACGAATGCGCTGCGCCTCGCCGCCCGAGAGCGTCCCGGCCATGCGGTTGAGCGTCAGGTAATGCAAACCGACGTCGAGCATGAACTGCAAGCGGTTCAACACCTCCTTCATGATCGGTGCCGCGATCTCCGTGTCGCGCTCGGACAATCCCATCGCCTTGAAGTACTCGGTCGCGTTCTCAATCGACAAGGACGTGATCTCCACGATCGACTTCTTGCCCGGCAACCACACGTGCAATGCCTCGGGACGCAAACGCTTTCCCTCGCACGCGACGCAAATCTCCTCGCTGAACAGCTCCTTGGTGCCGAGCCCGTGGCACGTCTGGCACGCGCCGTACGGCGAGTTGAACGAGAACAGGCGCGGCTCGATTTCCGGGAACGCAAACCCATCGTCCGGGCATGAGAACCTGGAGGACAGCATCTGCTCGGAGTTGTCCGGGAACATGGCGATGGCCACGTCGTTGCCGCGCTCGACCGCCGTCTCAAGCGCGTCGGCCAAACGCTGGCGACCTTCCTTGTCCGCAAGCGACGCGGCCGGAATGGTGTCGATCACCACTTCGATGGTGTGCTGCTGGTACTTCTTCAGCTTGATCTGCTGCGACAAATCGAACATCTGCCCGTCGATGCGGACCTTCGCGAAGCCGGAACCATAAAGATCGTAAAGCAACTGGTAATACTCGCCCTTGCGCCCGACGACGACCGGCGCCAGAATCTTCACGCTCCCCTTGCTGACGGCCTTCTCGTTCTCGCGCTCCTTCACGCCGCGCATGATCACGTCGACCATCTGCTCGTTCGACAACTTCTCAATCTGCTTCCCGCACTTCGGACAATGCGGCTTGCCGATACGCGCAAACAACACGCGGAGATAATCGTAAATCTCCGTAATCGTCGCCACGGTCGAACGCGGGTTCGCGGAGTGCGCCTTCTGGTCGATCGAAATCGCCGGCGACAATCCCTCGATCTCGTCCACATCAGGCTTCTCCATTTGCCCGAGGAACTGGCGCGCATACGCCGACAAGGATTCGACGTAGCGGCGCTGCCCTTCCGCGAAAATCGTATCGAACGCCAACGACGACTTCCCGGACCCCGAAAGCCCGGTAATCGTAATCAGCTGGTTGCGCGGCAACTCAAGCGAGATGTTCTTCAAGTTATGCTCGCGCGCGCCCTTGATGATGATTTTATCGTTCATACTTCATTGAGGACATCGTATCGCAGATGCAAGTACGAATCGTTCAGTACGTCACTGGCGACCAGTTTGAGCGGTTTCAGTCGAGCGAGGTCAGCCACGGAGTGCGCCGCTTCCCCGTCGACGATCGTCGGGGTCGTCGATCCCCCGACAAATAACGGGGCGACGACGAGAGACACGTGATCGACGAGGCCTTCACGCAAGAGCGCGGCGTTCATCGTCCCGCCGGATTGAATCGTCATTCTCTCGACGCCGAACTCGTTTTTCAATCGGGCAAACAGCTCTGAAAAATTCAGCTCGCCTTCGCTTAGGATTACGGTGACATTTCCAAGATTGCCCATGGCGAGAGCCGGATGTGCCTTATTCGTCGTGACGAGATAAACGTGCTCAACCCATTGCGACAGATAGGCAATTCCGTTCTCGGTAAGATGCGGCTGGTTGTCCACGACGACGAACCGAACCGGCATCTTATTCGGCGCGGTGGTTCGATCGTTTACGCCAATCTTTGCCATCACGCGACCCGTATTAAACGAAACGAGGTCGGTCTTCTGTTCCAACTCGTAATACTGGTGAATGCCCTCCTTCACGCCGGCGATCTGTTTCCAGTCCCGATCAACATCAAGCGCGTCGCTGTCGCCGCTGTTAATCTTACCGTCCACGGACATCAGCATGAACAAGGTCGTTTCTGGCCTTTCGTTTTTCATACGGTTTTTTCGTTGAGCTCTTTCTTCTCCTTCAATTCCTTCTTCAACAGCACGATCTCATCCCGCAGGATCGCCGCGGTCTCGAAATCGAGATTATGCGACGCGATGCGCATTTCTTCGTTTTTGTCCTTGATGAGCGCCTCGATTTCCTTTGGCTCGGCCGTGACTTCGATGTTCAAGATCTTTTCGGTCTCGTCCTCGGTGCCGCCGAGCATGCCGCGGATGTCCGTGATCGTCTTGATGATCGTCTGCGGCGTGATGCCGTGCTTCTCGTTGTGCGCGATTTGGATCGCGCGGCGGCGGTTGGTTTCCTTGATGGCGCTGTCGAGCGAGCCGGTCATGTGGTCGGCGTAGAGGATGACGCGGCCTCCGACGTTGCGCGCGGCGCGGCCAATCGTCTGAATGATCGATGTCTCGGAGCGCAGGAACCCTTCCTTGTCCGCGTCGAGAATCGCGACGAGCGTCACTTCCGGAAGGTCGAGTCCTTCGCGCAGCAGGTTCACGCCGACGAGCACGTCGTATTTACCCTTACGAAGATCCGACAAAATCGTGATACGGTCGAGCGTCTCGACGTCGGAGTGCAGATACTGAACCATGATCTTGCGCTCCTTGAGGAACTCCGTGAGATCCTCGGCCATCTTCTTCGTAAGCGTCGTGACGAGCGTACGCTCGCCCTTTTCGACGCGGACGACGATCTCCTCGATCAAATCTTCGACCTGCCCCTTGATTCCCTTCTGTTTGTCGCCGGTCACCGGGCGCATGTCGATTTCCGGGTCGACGAGGCCCGTCGGGCGAATGATTTGCTCGACGAAACGTTCGGAATGCTGCTTCTCGTACTTGCCCGGCGTCGCGGACACGAACACGGTCTGGCCGATCTTTTTTTCGAACTCCTCAAACTTAAGCGGCCGGTTGTCGCGCGCGGACGGGAGGCGGAAGCCGTGCTCGACCAGAACGTCCTTGCGAGCACGGTCGCCGGCGTACATGCCGCCGATCTGCGAAACCGAGACGTGCGACTCGTCGATGACCGTCAAAAAATCCTCCGGAAAATAATCCATGAGCGTGTACGGCGGCTCGCCCTCGACGCGGCCGTCGAAGTGGCGCGAGTAGTTCTCGATGCCGTTACAGTAGCCGACGTTCTTGATCATTTCCAAATCGTACCGCGTGCGGCGCGAAATGCGCTCCGACTCGAGCAGCTTCCCCTCCTCCTTGAACTGCGCCAGCTGCACGTCGAGCTCTTTCTTGATCCCGTCGAGCGCGGTTTTCTCATGCTCCGGAGAAACAACATAGTGCTTGGCCGGGAAAATCCACACGTCCTCGGCACGCTCCAATTCCTTGCGGCTCACCGAATCGAGCAGCACGATGTCGCGCACGATTTCTTCCTCGAACGTGAGGCGGTAGATCATCTCCTCGTTCATCGGCATGATCTCAAGCACCTCGCCGCGCGCACGGAAATGCCCGCGTTCAAGGTCGGCCGTGGTTCGCTCGAACTGCATGTCGACGAGCCGGTGCAAAATCTGCGAACGCGTGAGCGCCGTCGCCGGATCCTCGCCCTTCTTGATGTGCATCACCGTGTTCTTGTACTCCTTCGGGCTTCCCAAGCCGTAGATGCACGAAACCGACGCGACGATGATCACGTCGCGGCGCGTGAGCAGCGCTTGCGTCGCAGAATGTCGGAGGCGGTCGATTTCCTGGTTGATCATCGCTTCCTTCTCGATGAACGTGTCGGTGCGCGGCATGTACGCTTCCGGCTGGTAGTAATCGTAGTACGAAACGAAATATTCCACGGCGTTCTCCGGAAAGAACTCGCGAAACTCGTTGCACAGCTGCGCGGCGAGCGTCTTGTTGTGCGCGATGACGAGCGTCGGGCGCTGCGTGTTCTGGATGACGTTCGCCATGGTGAACGTCTTACCGGAACCCGTGACGCCGAGCAGCGTTTGAAACTTCTCCCCGGCCGCGAGGCCGTCGGTCAGTTCCTGAATCGCCTTCGGCTGATCGCCCGCCGGTTGATAATTGGATTTCAGCTTGAACATAGATGATTTTCAGCCCAATAAGCCAAATGCCCCAAGAGACGGGGTCTCTAGGGGATACCTCGCCGCGCGGGGCGACGAGGGGGATCAAGATTGTCCACAGATGATAGCATGATACCGAACAAATGCCAAACAAAAAACCGCCGGCAGTTAGCGGCGGAGCGTGACGCCCGACCCATAGGTCTTTGCGATCCAGGCCTCGAGCTCGTCGAGGCGAGATTCGTGAACGACGAAGAGCGGGTGCTCGACCGGCTGGATAACCTTCGGAATGGGTGGGTCGAACGGGAGAAACCCCGCGAACTCGCCTTCGTCGATGATCGAGAAAAACCGGAACCCGAGCTTGCGGCTGATGCCGTAGACCGGCGCCCAGTCCCACGGCGTATTCTTGTCGCCGTGCAGGACGGCAGCGCCGTCCTCGCCCTTCCAGAGCCGTGCCATCGAGATGCCGATGGATCCGTTCGCCGTCTCGTAGCCCTTGAAAAGCCCGTGCCGACGCGACAC
>DAISXX010000070.1:0-6389 GCA_036825695.1 Patescibacteria group bacterium
GCGCCGGGCCGCGCGGAGCCGGTCCATCTCGAGGCGAGCGGCGTGTCGGAGAAGTCGCGCGGATCGAAAATGGACTATACCACCCTCGTGAAGGGCGCATTCGACTTCCGCGTGGAGGCGATCGTCGAGCGGCTCTCGCTGCGTCGGCCGATCTATCGCGCCACCGCGGCGTACGGGCAGTTCGGACGCGTTGGATTTCCGTGGGAGGAAGAGGTAAAATAGGCGCATGAAACGGAGGGCCAAACCAATCGCCGGCGTCGGAGCGATGCTCGTCGCGCTGTTTGCGTGCACCTGGTTCGTGCTGACGTCGAGTCCGCCCGATCGGTTTTCCGCCGCGTCCGCGGACGGAAACGTGTTGGTCTCCGGCGCGGCCGCGGCCTCGCTCGCTCCGCTCGTGGTCACCGAGCGCGACGAGTCCGTACAGCCGCTCGTCGGCCGCGTCGGATCGGTCTACGAGATTTCCCTCGGCGGACTCGCGCTTCCGCGCGGGTTTCTTCTCGTCGTCTCGTATGACCCGTCGTCTCTTGGATCCACGGCGCCGAACCATCTCGCGATCGAGGCGTTCGACCGCGCGCGGAACGCGTGGACCGCGCTTCCGAGCGTCGTCGATCCGTCCGCGCATACCGTGACCGCGACGTCGTCGGGCACGAACGCGACGCTGTGGACGATCGGCATCGGACCGTGATAGAATTTCCTCAGTCCATTATTCTTTCGATCATTTTTTAGGAGGATATGACCAAGAAGAAAACGCCCGCGAAAAAAATGACCGTGACGCGCCGACGACCGGCTGCTTCCATGCGCATGGAAGTCGTATCGTCGCCGATGCCCGAACCCATGCCGGGTCCGCAGGCCACGGACAAAGCGCGCGTCGTTTACTTCGCCGGTTGCCGCAATTGCAATCATCTCCCGATGAGCGTGAACGCGGTGATGGCCGTCCTCATCGCCATTATTTTTACTCTGTCCGCCATGCTGATGGCGACGTCCGTGACCACCGCCAGCTCGGCGGCCGGCATCGCTGCCGTGGCCTCCCGATAACCTATGTCGCGTTTCGCCCGTTTTGCCTTCGTCCTTCTCGTTCCGCTCGCGCTCGTCGGCGCCGGATGCTCCTCGTCTGCCACCACGACCGCGACGACGACTCCGGCCGTTACCGCTCCTCCGGCTAAAACCATTGATACCAACACTGTGGTCGAACAACCGAAATTCGCCTTCCCGGGCGTCTTGCCCGCGGAAGAAATTCAGAACAAGCAGATCCGCATTCACACGTCGAAAGGCGACGTCGTGTTCTCGCTCTATCCGGACACCGCGCCGATGGCCGTATCGAACTTCGTTTATTTGGCCAAGGCCGGCTACTATGACGGCCTCACGTTTCACCGCTACGTTCCGGGCTTCGTCATTCAGGGCGGCGACCCGACGGGCACGGGCATGGGCGGTCCGGGATACAAGTTCAAGGACGAGCTAAACGACACCTATGGCTACGACAGGGGCGTGCTCGCGATGGCGAACTCCGGCCCGAACACCAACGGATCCCAGTTCTTCGTCATGCTGAAGGACACGCCGATCAGCCCGATGGGCATGGGCAAGCTTTACACCATCTTCGGCCGCGTGACCGAGGGCCAGGACGTGGTGGACTCGCTCCGCGCCGACGACGTGATGACGACGGTCACCGTCGAGGATCTCGCGAAGTAAACAAGACACGGGCGCCCGCTTCGGCGGCGCCCGTGTTTTTGTTCGATGGATTGACGCGATCGGAGATTTCGTGTACGCTCCTCCTCCGGAGAGGAAGCCATGCGTACGGTAGGAACCCTGTGTGAGTATTTCGAGACCGGGTGCGAGGGCGTGAGATGGATCGTGTCGCCGGAGGCGGTTCCTTCGGGTGAGGATCCGCGTAACCACTTCGTCTGTCTGCAGACGGGCGATCGCCTCGAGATCGTTTCGCCCGAGACCGGGGAAATCGTGTTCGAGGGCACGATCGACGAGGACGCGGAGATCGGGTACGCCGAGTACCCGATGAATCCCGGCAACGGCCAGCCGGCCGCGCTCGGGATGTGGATCCACTGGACCCAGCGCGGGTTCCTGCCTGACGACTGGGCGCGCTACTTCGTTCGCGAGGAGGGCGAGTTCCGCTACCTCGCGGTCGTGGAGCGCGACGACGTTCCGGCCGAGCCCGCTCCCGCTGACGCCTGACGCTTGGCGTCTTTTTTTGTTATACTCTGCACACATGCGACAAATCACCGAAACCACGTTCTACCAGTACATCAAATGCCCGAATTGGGTGTATTTTGATGCGAATTCCACCGAACCGAAGCCACATGATCCGCTGCTTTCCATGCTCATGACCGAGGGGCTCGTCGATGAGAAGCGGCGCGCGGCGATTTCGGACCGGAAGGACGTCGTCGAGGTGACGGCCGAGGATCCGGAGGAAGCATTTTTACAAACGCTTGCGTTCATGCGCGAGGGACGCCAGACCATCTATCGCGGCGTGCTCGTCGACCGGCACTGGGTTGGTCATCCGGATTTGCTCGAGCGCGTGGAAGGAACCTCGCGGCTCGGGGAATTTTATTATGTCGCCGCCGACGTGAAGCACGCACGCGATGTGCGCGACGAGTTCAAGTTCCAGGGATGCTTTTACGCGGAGCTGCTCGCGCGCGTTCAAGGGACGAAGCCGGTGCAGGGATATGTGATCACGCCGGAGGGGAAGGCGCTTGAGTATCTCGTCGAGTCGTTCGAGGCGCAGTACAAGCTCACGCTCGACGACATCGAGGCGACCGTCGCGGGGAAGCGGCCCGTGCATTTCGTGACGAGCGCGTGCAAGCAGTCGCCGTGGTTTTCGGAATGCCGCCGCGACAGCCACGCGTGCAACGAGCTCTCGACGCTCAACCGCGTGTGGAACGAGGAAGTGCTGCGTCTCGAGGCCGCGGGCATCTCGACGATCGACGCGCTCGCGGGCAAGTCGGTGCGGGACCTCGAGCGCTCGTGTCCCGACATCCAAGCCGGCCGTCTCGCCAAGATGCGCGACCAGGCGATCGCGATTCGCGACGACCATCACATCGTCTGCAGGCCGGCCGAGTTTCCCTCCACGAACGTTGAGTTGTATTTTGACATCGAGTCCGACCCGTTGCGCGACTTCGACTACCTGTTCGGCGTGCTCGTCGTTGAGAACGGCGTCGAACGCTATCATCCGTTCCTCGCGAAAACGCCGGAGGAGGAAGGGAAGATGTGGAATGAGTTCGTCGCGTTCGTCGAAAGCCATCTCGACGCGCCCATCTACCACTACGGCTGGTTCGAGACCGACGTGGTGCAGCGGTTCGCCGCGAAGTTCGGCGCGAGCGAGATCGCGTGCGAGGCGTTCAGCCGCAACATGGTGGACCTCATGGCCGTGATCCGCGCGACGGTCGTCTTTCCGCTCACGTTCTATTCGCTCAAGGATATCGCCGCGTACGTCGGGTTCCACTGGCGCAGCGCGGACGCGTCGGGGGCGAACTCGGTGCTGTGGTTCGAGGACTGGCTCAAGAACGGCGAACCGGCCGTGTTGGAGAAGATTTTGGCGTATAATGAGGACGACGTCCGCGCGACGCGCGTCGTGAAGGACTGGCTCCAAACCCACACGGTATGAAACACGAAATGTTCATCGTCGGCGTCCTGTCCGTCGCGCTCGTCGCGCTTGTCGTGGCGACCATTTTCGCGAGCCGCGTGCCGCCGAAGCTCCTGCCCTCGCAAACGGGTCCCACGACGCGCGTGGAAATGCCGTCTAAGCTAGCGCCCGTCACCTCGCCCTAATATGATTTCCGAACGCGCGCTTCTCGTCGTCTCCGCCACCGCGCTCGTGCTCGTCATCGGCGCGGCGAGCTTTGCGATCCGGCATCCGTCCGCCGTCCCGGAGCAGCTGAACGTCGAGGATCTTCCAACGTGCACGACGTGCGGCGACCCGAACGAGCCGGCACCGGAGTCGTGCGTCGCGGCCGGGGGCACGGTGCAGTTCCGCAGCTTCAGCGAGTGCGTCTCGGAACCGAACGTGCACGACGTGTGCGGCATGGGGGTGCCGTGTTTCGACCAGGGTAACGGGACATACTGCCACGACGTGAAGGATCCCTACTGCCACTGCGAGGCCGACGCCCAGTGCCCGGAGGGGTTCTATTGCCAGTTTGACGAACGCTCGTCGGACGGCAAGACGTTCGTGCCTGTCTTGGGTAGCGGGGAATGCCAAAAGATCACGGGCGACACGAATTCGAAGGAGCCGATGCGTTCACTTTTGGCCCCGACGCTATGAAACGACCGATCCGCTTTCTGAAGGCTCTTTTCGTCCTCGCGATCGTGTTCGCGACGGCCCTGTACGTCGGGCGCGTGCGCCTTGGCGATTTGTTGCGCGAGGCGACGGCGCCCGAGTTGCCGGAGGCGGTTGGTTATGAGGAGGTCGTCGGCGGGGAGGCGCCAGTAGAAGACCCGGAAGTCGCCGTCGGCGACGTAGAAGGCGTAGAAAATGTAGACGGAGGCGGGTCAAAACCGGCTACGACTTCTACGAGCGAGGCGGAGCCGGGCGGTTCTACGGGTCCACCCGCCGCGACGACCCCACCTGCCCAAACCATTCCCGTCTCTATAAATCTCTCCGTCCCGTTCACTTCCCAAGCCCCGACCGGCAACTGGGACGAGGTGCACGAGGAAACGTGCGAGGAGTCGAGCGCGTACATGGTCGCGGCGTTCTACAAGGGCGTGAGCGGAACGATTCCCGCGGACACGGCCGAGGCCGAGCTGCAGCGGCTCGTCGCGTACGAGCTCGACACGTTCGGGTATTACAAGGACACCACCGCGACGGAAACGTCTCGGATGATTTTGGATGAGTACGGCTATCGATCCGACCTGCTCAAGGATCCGACGGTCGACGACATTAAGACCGCGCTCGCGGCCGGGCATCCGGTCATCATTCCCGCCGCGGGGCGCGAGCTCGGCAATCCGTACTTCACCGCGCCCGGTCCCGTCTACCATATGTTCGTCATTCGCGGCTATTCCGGCGACCGCTTCATCGTGAACGACCCGGGCACACGCCACGGCGAGGCATATACGTACCCGATCGACACCGTCATGAATTCCATCCACGACTGGAATGCGGAGAACATCGACCTTGGCGGGAAGGTCGTGATCGTGGTACGACCTGGCTAATATGGACTATCTTCTTGGCACCGCGATCGGCGGCCTCACCGCGTTTGTCCTCGCCGGACCGACGATTCTTTTTGAGCAGGTGGAGCATTGGCGCAAGCGGGAGACCGGCGTCACGCTCGAGGTCAAAACCATGTGGGGGCGCAAACTGGAGAAGCACGAGGTGTTTCTCGTCGCGCTGCTCATCCACGTGGTGATTGGCGCGCTGTTCGGGCTCGTGTACGTGCTGTTCGTCAAAAAGGGATGGCTCGTGTTCACGCATTCGCCGTATACCTTCCTCTCGCTCGCGATCTTCGCGTTCTGCAGCTGGATCGTCGCGGGCACGGTTGTGTTTCCCGCGCTCGGCCTCGGGTTGTTCGGACGCAAGGAAGGGAAGCGCGTCTGGATGGAAATGCTCGTGACGCACTTCGTGCTCGGCATCGGGATGTGGCTGTTGGTGAAATATTATCAGCCGGTGTGGTTCGTCGGTTAGCGTCACAGATGTACGGATGATACTGATCTACAGATTATGAACGAGGAGGCGACGGAATGGCCGCACGCGGATGTGACGGAACAGATCATTGGGGCGGCGTTTCGTGTTCATAACGCGATCGGTTCGGGGCATCGTGAGGCGGTTTATCAGAAGGCGCTTGCAAGTGAAATGCGGACACGAGGGTTGGACGTTTCGGAACAGATGGTCGTTCCGATTTTTTACCAGGAGGAGCAAGTGGGGGTAGCTCGTGTGGATTACTGCGTCAACATGAAGGTCGTCGTGGAGATCAAATCAACGGAACACTTTAAAATTCAGGATTTTCGACAGTTGAATGGCTATCTGAAGGCATTGGACATGCAGATCGGTTTGCTGGTCGCGTTTGGTCATAATCGTGTAAAGGTCAAACGTGTGGCAAATCTCTCAAGAGTTTCTAATCTGTAGATGAGTATCATCCGTACATCTGTGACGACCGAGAACATCCTCTCTGTTTCCCAGTACCTCCAAATTGTAAATGCCGTGCTACGGGAACACGTCCCCTCCCAGGAAATCGTCGTCGAGGGTGAGATTTCCGGGTTCACGATCAAGGACGGGAAGTGGATCATCTTCGACCTGAAGGACGAGAACGACCCCAAGGCGAAGGTCGCGTGTTTCGCGACCACGTTCAAGGTGACCGGCGTTTTTGAGAACGGGATGCGCGCCCGCGTATTCGGGTATCCGGCCGTGAAGCCGTGGAGCACGTTTCAGATCGACGTGCAGACCATGGAGC
>DAISXX010000071.1:0-4883 GCA_036825695.1 Patescibacteria group bacterium
GATCAAGGAAAAGACGAACGCCACCATCCGCTGCATCCCGTTCGACCAGAAGGCGGAGGACGGCGCGTGCGTCCTCTCCGGCAAGCCGTCGAAGGGCCGCGTGCTGTTCGCCCGGGCCTATTAATCGAATCCTATGAAAAAACTTCTCGCGACGCTGGCGCTTCTCTCGTTCGTCGGCTTTGGCTGTATCGTCGACAAGGCCCCCGTGCCGGTCGCGTCGGACACCACGTACGTCAACGCGCAGTATGGGTTCTCGCTCGATCACACGAAGGACGTCGAGATGAAGGATCGCGACGAGAAGAACCGCGCGACGAAGTATCTCGGGCTCGACGTCGACTTCTTCACGTCCATCCGCGATACCGTGCGCGAGGCGAAGCCGGTGAACCTCGCGTTCGTCTACGCGGCGCCGGGACTGACCGCGGACGCGTTCTCGGCCGCGCTCGTCGCCAGCGACCCGACGGGCGCGGTGACGGTGAAGTTGGCCGAAGACGTTTCGATGGGCGACGTGACCATGAAGAAGATCACGAGCACCACGCAGGTCGGGACGGACAAGATCCATTATCTCTGGGATGATCATGGGACGACGATCGTCTTCTCGGTGTTTATCGGGGAGAACGCGGAGTTCGACGCGATTCTCGGGACACTCAAGACGTTGTAAAGAAAAGAACCCCGCCGAGCGATTGGCGGGGTTTCGGTTTGTCGGCGGCTCACAGCCATCCGACATGCCAGAGGGTCGTCCGCACCGTGAGGTGGAAGAGCTGATCAAGCCAGATGGGCTTGATGTATCCGCGGCACTTGAGCGTGTCGATCAGGTAGTGCGTGGCCGCGTCCGCGAGGATGCCCTGCGGCGTCGGGTGGTATCCGCACGCGCGGGCGAACAGCACCATGGTCGCGACGTACGTGGCCACGTGGTAGGCCATGACCTCGTACCACTTCGCCACGCAGACCACGCGGCCGACCGCGTCGTTGAAGGTGTAATCCTTCCCCTTGAACTTCACCATCCATTCGCTCTGGAAGGGGAAGTCGCCCACGAAGTGCGATGCCCAAAGGATCAGCAGACGGTCCATGATCCACCTCCGTTGTGAAGGATCTGTCCATACGATACGTCTGTCAGAAAATACGCAAAGGGCACGTGTCGGATTTCCCGACAACAGATTGCCTTTTCCGGTCGGCGTGATAGCGTGATACTCATATGCGTATGGAATATCCCAAACGCGTCCGGGACGCGCTGGTCACGTTCGGCTTCGACGAGAAGGAGTCGGGCATCTATCTGGCCGGCCTGGAGCTCGGGTCCGCGACCGTGCTCGAGTTGTCGCGCCGTACCGCGTTGCCGCGAACCACGCTGTACCCGATGCTCGAGAACCTCTGCCGCCGCGGGTTTTTCCGCATGCGCAAGGTGAAGGGCCACACCCAGTACGCCGCCGAGCCGCCGGGAACGTTTCTTAAGCGTTTGGAAGATCGTCAGGAGACGTTCCGCGACATCCTTCCCGAACTTGAGGCGCTGCGCGGTGACGCGAAGGAATCGGTCGGCGTCACCATGTACGAGGGTTCCGACGGCTTCCGTCAGTTTTGGCACCGTCTGTTCCGTTCGGGCGTGAAGGAATACTGTCTGCTCACGAGCGCGCTCGGTTTGCGCGATTACGTTCACGAGGAATATCTCGTGAAGCATGTCATCGCGGAGCGCCTGCGCCTCGGCATCAAGAGCCGCCAGCTGATTCCGGAGAACATGGCCACGCGCAAGATTGTGGCGACCGATTCGAAACAATTGCGCGAATCGCGATTCCTCCCGCCGGACATCCAGCTTCCCGCGACCGTCCTCATCTTCGGCAACGAGGTCGCTTTCGTCACCACGCGCAAGGAGAACTCCGTGATCCTCGTCGCGAGCGGCGACATCGCGGTGAGCCTGCGGACCTCGTTCGAGATGATGTGGGCGGGAGCGAAGAGGACGGAATAAAAAAACGGCAGCCAGTCAGCTGCCGGTCGAGCCGCGTTGCGCCCTGCCGTTGGCGGGGCGTTTGATTCCTTCGGCTTCCGCCTGCGTCAGGGACGCGTCCGTGAGCGACCCGTCCGCGGCGAGGATGCCGTGGTCGTTGCCGTGGGGCGCCTCGCGCCGCAGGTCCACGATGATGGCGTTCATCTCCTCGGGACCCGGACGGCTCTCGTCGAGGAACAGCCGCCGCACGTTCTTCGCGAGCCCGGACGCGTTTGTGGTCGGTCCATGGTCGGAGGCAACCCCCGACCAGAACGCGTTGCGCCACTCGACGTCGGCCGCGACCGCGTCACGTTGCGCCATGGCAGCGCCGAGTTCCATGTCGTAGAGTTTTTGCGTGCCGTTCGACGCCATCGCTGCGAAGAAGCATGCGGCGCCGTACAGGAACGCGGCAAGGACGATAGGGCTCGTGAGCGTGTGTGCCGGAAGCGGCTCGTGTTGTTCCGCCATGGGAACCTCCTTCGTGTTGGTGGGAATCCAGGGTGGTTCCGAACCTATCAAAAAGCGACCGTTTCGTCAACGGTCGCTTCTCGTTTTACGTCTTGCCCTTCAGCGCGTCCTTCAGTGCCTTTCCGGCCTTGAACTTCGGGACCGTGACCGAGGGGATCTGGATTTTTTCCGTCGGCTTCTGCGGGTTCACGCCCATGCGGCCCTGGCGGACGCGGGCCGAGAACGTGCCGAAGCCGGCGATGGTCACTTCGCCGCCCGAGACGAGCTGCGCGGTGACGATGTCCTCGAACGCGGCGATGACGTCCTCGCCGACTTTCTTCGAGAGGCTAAGCCGCTCAGCAATGCGCGCGGCCAATTCTGCTTTGTTCATACGTTTTTAGGATACCACTAGCGGGCGTACTCGACAACGCGCGTCTGGCGGATGACCGTGACTTTCACCTCGCCCGGGTAGTTGAGCTCGGCTTCCACCTTGTTGGCGATATCGCGCGCGAGCTTGTAGGCGGTGAGGTCGTCGATCTTTTCCGGCGTGACGAACACGCGCACTTCGCGGCCGGCCTGGATGGCGTACACCTTTTCCACGCCCTCGAAGCTCGATGCCGTGCGCTCGAGTTCCTCCATGCGCTGGATGAACTGCTCGAGGCTCGCCTTGCGCGCGCCCGGGCGGGAGCCGCTGATCGCGTCCGCGGCCTTCACGATGGCGCCCTCGATGGTGCGCGGCTTGTCCTCGTGGTGGGCGATCGACTGGTAGGCGATCTCCTCCGGGAACCCGAACTTCTTCATGATGTTGTAGCCGATCTCCGGGTGCGCGCCGGCCATGTCGTGGTCCACGGCCTTGCCGATGTCGTGGAACAGGCCGCCCTTCTTACAGACGAACACGTCCGCGCCGATCTCCTCGGCCATCATCACGGACAGCTGCGCCACCTCGATGCTGTGCTGGAGCGCGTTCTGGCCGTATGAGGTGCGGAACTTCATGCGTCCGAGAATCGACACGAGCTTCGGGTCGATGGATCCGACCGGGATGCCGATGGTCTGGAGCGCTTCCTCGCCGGCCTTGCGGATTTCCGTGGCGAGTTCCTTCTTGGCATCGTTCACGGCCTCCTCGATGCGGGCCGGGTGGATGCGCCCGTCCTTGATGAGCGCCTCGAGCGCGCGTTTGGCCACCTGGCGGCGGATGGGGGAGAAGCCGGAGATGGTGATGGAACCCGGGGTGTCGTCCACGATGATCTCCGTGCCCGTTTCCATCTCGATGGCCTTGATGTTGCGGCCTTCCTTGCCGATGATGCGGCCCTTCATCTCGTCGGACGGGAGCTCGACGTGCGTGGTGGTCGTCTCGACACACTGGCTCGACGCGAACCGCGTGATGGCGAGCGAGAGAAGTTTGCGGCTCTGCTTTTCTACTTCTTCCTCTTCGACTTCCTCCAACTTGCGAAGGCGCGACATGAGCGCTTCCTGCGACGTCTTCTCGATCTCGGTCATGAGCCGCGCCTCGGCCTGCTCGCGGGTGAGGGAAGCGATCTCCTGGAGTTTCGCCACCTGTTGGTCCTTGATTTCGGAAATCTGCGCCTTGGCGTCGTCCACCTGCTTCATGCGCTCCTCAAGCTTGGTCTTCTTGTCCTCAACCTCGATGAGCTTCGAGTCGAACATGCTCTCGCGCTTTTCGAGGCGTCGTTGGGTCTCCGTGAGTTCTTGGCGGCGAATTTGCTCCTCGCGTTTGGCCTCCTCAATCACCTTGATCGATTTCTCCTTCGCCTCGAGCATCAGTTCCTGGTGTTTGTTCTTCGCCTCGTTGTGGAGCTCTTGAGCCTTCTCCTTCGCCTCCGCCAAAATCTTCTCCGCGCGACCCTCGGCGTCGGCCGCCGACCGGCTCGCCACCTGCTTTCGAATCACATATCCCGCCCCGCCGCCGACCGCGAGCGCGACGAGCAATTGCAGTACATACGCGTACATAAAACTTCTCGAGATTAGGTCATCTCCAGAAGACACGGTCGCATTTCTTGCCGCGCTTAAACCAGCCGTCCCGTTGGGGAAAGTGACTTATTCGAGCAAAAAGGCGAATTCAAGCGAGAAATCATAGGGGGACGCCTGCAACCGTATGTCTGAAGGATCCGTTGACTTACGGGCTAACTGTAGCAGAGGACGGGAGCCGTGACAAGAAGGTTTCCACAGGAATCAGGCCCGTCGTGACGGCCTCCGCCGTAAGGATTCCGAGCGGTACGGACGCGGAAATCGCAAACGGACCGACCGAGGTGCGGCGGAGTTCCTCGACGTATCCGCCGGTTCCGAGCGCGGCGCCGAGGTCTCGGGCGAGGGAACGGATGTAGGTGCCGGTGGAACATCGGATGCGGACGGAAAACAGGCGTTTGTCGTCAGTCGTTGGCAAAAGGTCGTCGAGAAGATCGAATCCGTAAATCGTGACGGCGCGCGGTTTCGCCTCGAGCGGCTT
>DAISXX010000071.1:4983-6211 GCA_036825695.1 Patescibacteria group bacterium
TACTCCTTGTCGAGTCCTACGAGCTTCGGAAATTCCCGCGTTGCCACCCGTCCGACGCCCACGATCAACAGGCCCGTGGCAAACGGATCAAGCGTCCCGGCGTGGCCCACGCGTTTCTCGCCGGTGAGTCGGCGGACGCGGTTGACCACGTCGTGCGAGGTGAGGCCGTCGGGTTTGTCGATCAGCAAAAAACCTTCCATAGTCGGAGAGTGAGAGAGTGAAAAAGTCGGAAAGTGCCAAGGTTAGCCAAATGAGTGACTTTTCGACTCTTCGACTCTATCACTTTTCCACTCTCGCCCATAGATTGACGAATCCTACCCGAGCGGCTATAGTTCCCGCATGAATATTTCAGAAATCGCCCGGCGGCTGAAGATTCCTACGGAGGAACTTCGAGAAAAAATCCCGACGCTCGGGTTGGGTTTTGGGCGCAACGCCATTAAGGTAAACGATCGCGACGCCGCGCGCATCATTGAGGCGTGGAACGAGCTCAAGCGCCGCGAGCGCATGGGTATCAAGCGCGACGAGCAGCTTTCGCGCGGCGTGGCGCAGAAGGCCGGCGACAAGCCGGTCGTCGAACGCAACGTTTCGCTGCCGGCCGTGATGACCGTGCGCGACTTCGCGTCCATGATCGACGTGCCGATCGCGAAGGTCATGCGCGAGCTCATGAAGAACGGCATCCTCGCGTCGCTCAACGAGCGCATCGATTTTGATACCGCGAGCATCGTTTCCGCCGACCTCGGCGTGAAGGCCGAGCCGCAGGCCGCCGGAGCGTCCACGGTCGAGGATGACGCCGGCGTGGCGCGCCTCACCCAAGTGCTCGCCGACGAGCAGAAGGAAAACCTCGTCAACCGCGCGCCGATCATCGTGGTCATGGGCCACGTCGACCACGGCAAGACGAAGATCCTCGACGCCATCCGTTCCACGCACGTCATGGAAACGGAAGCGGGCGGCATCACGCAGCATATCGGAGCCTATCAGGTGGTGCGCAAGGAACGCCCGATTACGTTCATCGACACGCCGGGACACGAGGCCTTTACGGTCATGCGTTCGCGCGGAGCCAAGGTTGCCGACATCGCCATTCTCGTGGTCGCGGCCGATGACGGCGTGCAGCCGCAGACGAAGGAAGCCGTGGACATCATCAAGGCCGCCGGACTCCCGTACGTGGTGGCGCTCAACAAAATCGACAAGCCGGAAGCGAACGCCGAGCGCGTGAAGGGCCAGCTCGCGG
>DAISXX010000072.1:0-6103 GCA_036825695.1 Patescibacteria group bacterium
CTGCAGAACGACGGGCTGTTCGTCTCCGTGGGCCCCGACGCGGACGGCGGCGGCCTGTGGGACATCACCGATTCCGGCACCGAGCGCCTCCGCGCCTCCGGCCGCTCCCCCGCCCTCACGCCCGAGACGATCCGCACGATCCTCCGTCTTGTCGACCGCTGACCGCCAATGTCGATTGGGGTCATTTTTTATGGACACAACGATCGTAACCGGCGTGATGGACGCGCCGCGCAAAATCTGCCAAACTTGAGACAGGAGGTTTCCATGGGTCTTTCACTGTCGGAATACAAGCGAATAAAGAAAACGCTCGGCAAGGACGCCGCGGATAGGGCGCACGCGTCCGGTGAAACAAAGACCGACGATCCTCAGAAACCGGCGATACGGCCACCGTCCGTGCCAGTTGCCGCGACCTACGCGGATCGACCGTCGAATCGCCTCACCGAAATCCAGGCGCTGTTCGCGCGAATCGCGGCCGTCGTCCAACAAGCCCTTGGAGCGCCTCCTCCCGCGGCAACACTCGAGCGCATCTGCGACGAGATCCACTTCGGAACGAACTTCTTCCGAACCATGGCCGCGCTCGAAGCCACGGGCGTGATCCGCCGAGAGGACGCCGGTGGCGTGACGCGTTACCGGATCAACCATGCCGTCGGAACCTTGCTCGGCCGGAACGCGGAAATCGCGCAATCCGCCATCCGCGCGGCAACGAACTCCCAACGACCGACGCCATAACGGTCGTCTTTTTTATTCCAAAACGGCAAGGTCGCGAGACCTTGCCGTTTGTGATTGCGATCAGCTGCACCCGCTCGTCGATCCACAGTTCAGACACTTGTAGCACGCCGCGTTGCGCACCATCATGCTGCCGCAGGTGTCGCAGGCCGGGGCGTCGGAGTGGTTGTCGAACGTGCCGGTGAGCGACGTTTTTTTCACGGTCGTCGTGGCGGCGAAGAGGTCGGGCTGCGCATCCTTCGCGTCGACGGCCTTCGTTGCGTCCGCCGTCTCGGCCGCGTCGTCCATGGCGTTGATGCCGACCGCGCGCTGGGCGTCGACCGTGAGGAACTTCATGGCCATCCAGCGGAACACGTAGTCGACGAGCGACTTCGCGATGCGGATGTTCGGGTTCGAGGCGTAGCCCGACGGCTCGAAGCGCATGTGCACGAACTTGTTCACGAGCACCGGCAGCGGCACGCCGTACTGGAGGCCGATGGAAATGGCCGTCGAGAACGCGTCCATGAGGCCGGAGATCACCGAGCCTTCCTTCGCCATGGTGACGAAGATTTCTCCTGGCGTGCCGTCGTCGTACAGGCCCACCGTGATGTAACCCTCGTGGTTGCCCACGGCGAACTTGTGCGTGATGGCGCGGCGCTCGTCCGGCAGACGGCGGCGGCGCGGCTTGTACTCGTCGCTGTCCGCCACCTTCGCAGTCGGGACTGACTCTACGGCTTTTACGCTTTCTACGACTTCTACTTTCTCCGCCGCGTTCTGCTTCTTCGCGTCCTTCTCCTTCGAGGTCGTCAACGCCTGCTGGCGCTTCGATCCATCGCGATAGATGGCGACGGCCTTGAGCCCGAGCTTCCAGGACTCCATGTACGCGTTCTCAATGTCCTCCACGGTGGCCTCGTGCGGGAGGTTCACGGTCTTCGAGATGGCGCCGGAGATAAACGGCTGCACCGCGGCCATCATGCGCACGTGGCCCATGTACTGAATGGTGCGCGTGCCGTTTGCGGCCTTGAACGCGCAGTCGAATACCGGGAGATGCTCCGCCTTGAGGTGCGGCGCGCCCTCGATGGTGTCCTTCTTGTCGATGTAATCGAGGATGTCGCGGATCTCCAGCTCGCCGTAACCGAGGCGATGGAGCGCTTCCGGAACGGTCTGGTTCACGATCTTCATCATGCCGCCGCCGACGAGCCACTTGTACTTCACGAGCGCGATGTCCGGCTCGATGCCCGTGGTGTCGCAGTCCATGAGGAACCCGATGGTGCCGGTCGGCGCGATGACGGAAATCTGCGCGTTGCGCAATCCGTACTGAGTGCCGTGGTTCACCACGTTATCCCATGCCTTGCGCGCCTCGAACAGGAGGTCGGTCGGGACGCCTTCGGTCGGCACCTGGTACGACGCGTCGCGGTGCATGCGCATCACCTCGAGGGCCGGCTGCTCGTTCTTCTTGTAGCCGGCGAACGGACCGATCTTCTCGGCGATCTTCGACGACTGGAAGTAGCAGTGTCCGCTCTGGAGCGACGAGATGGCCGCGGCGAGGTTGCGGCCGGTGTCGGAATCGTACGCGAGGCCGCGGCTCATGAGGAGCGCGCCGAGGTTGGCGTAGCCGATGCCGAGCGGACGGTAGTCGTAGGAGTTCTGCTCGATGGCCGGCGTCGGGTATGACGAATTGCCAACCGCGATTTCCATCGCGGTAATCATGATCTCGTTCGCCTTCTTGAACGACTCCACGTCGAACACGAGTTCCCCGTTCACGTTCTTCCGATACTTCATCAGGTTGAGCGACGCGAGGTTGCAGGCCGTGTCGTCGAGGAACATGTACTCCGAGCACGGGTTGGACGCGTGGATGCGGTCCGTGTTCTTGCACGTGTGCCACTTGTTGATGGTGGTGTCGTACTGCATGCCCGGATCGCCGCACTGCCACGTGGCCTCGGCGGTGGCACGCATCACCTCGCGCGCCTTGTAGGTGAGCGACGGCTTGCCCGTGGTCACTTCGCGCGTGGTCCACTCGTCGTCCTGCTCCACCGCGCGCATGAACTCGTCGGTGACGCGCACCGAGTTGTTGGCGTTCTGGAAATAGATGGAGGAATACGCCGGGCCGTCCATGGAGCCGTCGTAGCCCGCGTCCATGAGCGCCCAGGCCTTCTTCTCTTCCTCCAGCTTGCACGTGATGAACTCCATGATGTCCGGATGGTCAGCGTTCAGGATGACCATCTTCGCGGCGCGGCGCGTCTTGCCGCCCGACTTGATGACGCCCGCGAACGCGTCGAGGCCCTTCATGAAGGACACCGGGCCCGAGGCGCGGCCGTTGGAGCCGCCGAGATACTCCTGGCGGGAGCGGAGGCGCCACAGGTTGGTACCCGCGCCGGAGCCGCCCTTGAAGAGCATGCCCTCCGTCACCGCGAGGTTCAGGATGGAGCGCATGTCATCCTGCACGGAGTTGATGAAGCACGCGGAACACTGCGGATGCGGGTTCACGCCCACGTTGAACCACACCGGCGAGTTGAACGCGGCCATCTGGTTGACGAGAATGTGCGTGAGCTCGGCCTGGAACGTGTCCGCGTCCTCCGCGGTTTGAAAGTAGCCGTCGTTGCGCCCCCAGTCGGACATCGTGATCGCGACGCGATCGACGAGCTGCTTCACGGAAAATTCACGGTCCGGGGATCCGACCTTTCCGCGGAAATATTTCGAGACGACGATGTTGGTGGCCGACTGCGTCCACGTCTTCGGCACCTCGACGCCGAGCTGCTCGAACACCACCGCGCCCTTCTCGTTGGTGATCCGCGCATCGCGTCGATCCCACTCGATACGGTCGTACGGATGGACGCCGGCCTGCGTGAAGAAGCGTTCCACCGTGATGCCGTGGCCGTAGGTCGGCTGCTTGGCGCCGCGCGCCTCGGCCGAGCGGAAGTTCATGTAGCGCTTCGCCACGTGCGCGAGGTTGTGGTCCACGAGCGTGACGCTGATCGCCTCGCGGATGTCCGCGAAATCCGGCGTGCTGTGGCCGTCGAACGTTTTGGTGAGCCGCGTCACCACGTTCTCGGCGACCTTCCTCGCCACGTTCGCGTCCTTGATGCCCGCTTCCGTCATGGCCGCCAAAATGGAGCGGTGCAACTTTTGCCCGTCGAACGCCTGAGTGGATCCGTCGCGCTTGTGCACGGATTTCAACGAGGTCATAAATTCCCAGACGGCATCGGAGATGCCGGGAGCGGACGCGTCAACACGCGTGCCGGTCGAAACGAACGGCTCAGACATAAGATCGACGACAAGGGCGACTTAGAACGAGGGTTAAAAAAGAGGCACGTTGCCCCACGGCTCATGACGAGCCACCACAACATCTTGTGGTATGAACCTATTTTATGCCCCCACATCTAGTGTTGCAAGGGGCAAAACTTATCCACATCCGCTAGAACGGCATCGTCAAATTTATGGCGGGTTTTTGGGCCTGTTTCAGCGCGAAATCCACGGGGATCGCCTTGCGTCCGCCGAGACGGTCCTCGTAGGCGAGCGCGCTGTACTTGAGGCCGTACTCGTACACGCCCTTCGTCACTTTCACGTCATCGATGCAGTACTGCTTGATCTTCTCCATCTCGCCCTGCTTGAACCACTCGACGGCCTGGAGCCCGTGTCCCGACTTCCCCACCCCGAGGCACGATTGCGCGACGGAATCGAGCTTCAAGCGGAACCCGAGCGCCTTGTGGATGTGCTCAAGCATGTCGAGCTGCGGGATCTTCATCAGGTCGCCCGGATAGTAGTTGTTCAAAATCGGCACGTCGAATCCCTTGGAGTTATATCCGATCAGCCGATCGGCGCGCTCAAGACGCGGCCAGAGCTTGTGCAGCTCGTTCTCCTCGTACGCCACGTACTCGTCCGTCTCATAAAAATAGGCCACGACCACCGACACGCGCATGGCCGAATAGTCGCCGCCGGCCGCGGTTTGCGTCTCAATGTCGAAAACGACTTCGTTGGACATAGGGGGAATAGTCGGAGAGTCGTAGAGTCAAAGAGTCGTAGAGTCACTCGGCACTTTCAGACTCTCCGACTTTTCGACTCTCCGACTTAGGGTACTTGATAAAGATAGATGGTCTCGGACCCGATCGTTTCGGAGGCCACGAGCGGCAAGGTCGGAAACGAGAACGTGCGCGAGACGACGCGCGTGCCAGAAGGATACCGGTTCTTGAGCAGCGGCTCAAGTTTTACGTTCAGCTCCGGAAACAGGTAGGAAAAGACGACGTCCGCGTCCGGCATCGGACATGCGAACAGGTCGCCGCGCACGAACGCGGCGCGATCCGAGACGCCCGCGAGCCGCGCGCGCAGCCGTGAGATCGCGACAAGCGCGAACTGCGTCTCGATGCCGGTTCCGCTCGCGCCGAAGTCACGCGCCGCGTCGATCACCGTAGACCCGTCGCCGCTTCCGAGGTCGACGACGCGCTCGCCGGGCTTCAACCCCGCGAGCGCGAACATCTTGCGCGTCTTCCATCGCGGCGTGCGCACCCACGGAACGGACGTGAGCGCGACGACGTGCCAATGGATCATGAACACGATCATCGCGACGAGGCAGAACTGAAGGACGACAATGGCGGTGAGGGCGAGGGCGGCCATACTATTCGAGGACGCACGCGCTCGCGGCCGCGACCACGGCCTCGCTCCAGGTCGGATACGCGTGGATCAGGGAGGCGACCTTGTCGACCGTCGCGCCGAGATGGATCGCGAGCGCGGCCTCGTGGACCATCTCGCCCGCGTGCTCCGAAAGCATGTGGCAGCCGAGTACCTTGCGCGTGGTCGGGTGCGCCACGATCTTCACGAGCCCGAACCGTCCGTTGTCCGTGGCCGCGCGGCCGAGCGACGCGACATGATACCGCCCGACCAACGCCTTCTTGAACCGTTTCTTGGCCTCGTCCGCGGTCATCCCGACCGAGGCGACTTCCGGCGCGACGAACGTCACGCGCGGCACCACGCGCTCGTCAGACTTTAAAAATCCAAGCCGCTTCCCCTTCGCCTCAAGCACCGCGTTATGCCCGGCCGCCGCGCCCTCGTGGTGCGCCGTATGCGTGAACAAAAGACCGCCGTTCACGTCGCCGGCCGCGAACACGTTGCGTGCGCTCGTGCGCTGGTCGTCGCCGGTCGCCACGTTGCCGCGCGCATCGAGCCTCACGCCCGCCGCGTCGAGGCCGAGCCCGTCCACGTTCGCCCGCTTTCCCGCGGCAACGACGACGCAACCCACCGCGTGCGTCGTCACGCTTCCGTTCGCGGAGACTTTCAACCCGTACACGCCGCCGCGCGCGTTGATGACTTCCGTGACCGTCGCGCTCGTTTGCAGTTCCACGCCAAGATCCGCGAGCGACTGCCCCGCGAGCTCGGAAATTTCCGCGTCCTCCCGGTTGAGCAC
>DAISXX010000073.1:0-5993 GCA_036825695.1 Patescibacteria group bacterium
AATGGTAGGCGGTGTCGCAAGAGAGGTGGTCGAGGTCCGCGGAGAAGGCGTTTCCGACGAAGCCGGCCGGATCCTCCGAATCTTCCTCCGTCTGGTCCCCGTAATCCTCCGTCGTCCCATATTCGAACCCGCGCGTCACGACCGGAACGAACCCGTCCCGGATGACTTCGCCGGTAACGCCGATCGTCGAGCTCGTCGGAACCGTCGTCCCGGACGTCTGCACGGTCGGAACGTCGATCGCGAACGTGAGGCGCGGATACACGTAGCCTTGGAAGTACCACGGATCAAGAATCCACGCGCTCTCGCCTTCCCCGAACGTGAACGGCGCGTTGTCGTGGTTCATGAACGCCTGCGCGGCCTCATCCGTGTCGTTGACGTAGCTGCATCCCGCCGTCGGACCGCTCGCCAAACAGTCGTCCGTGCCGATGCTTACGCCGTAATACACGTCGGAAAGCCCGCCTGTGAGCTCCCCGACCACCCCACCGTAATCTACCTCGGCGCCATCGGCCAGCTCAATATAGAACGTCGCGGCCGTGAAGGAGCGGCTGATCATATCAAACGTCACGCCGCCGAACAACCCGCCGAATTCCACATAATCATCGCCGGCATGCGTGCGGATTGTGAAAACACCGGACGCGTACACGTTCGAAACGTCCCCGCCTTCCCCAACGTATCCGGCAATCCCGCCGATCTCGGCAATGCTCGCCGCGCCATCCGCGCCCGAAGAATCGAAGGTGACGTTTGAAGACGTGTAGCTGTCGACGATATCCAATCCGTTCGCGCTCCCGATCAGTCCGCCAATCTCAGAACTCGAATTATCCCTGGACGTGGCAATGGAGACATCGCCCGTCGAGAACGCCTGATAGACGGTCATCGGATCGTTCGGATAGACGGCACCGACAAGACCGGCAATGAACGCGACGTTCCCGGCCTCCACCGTCACGTCGCCGGTCGCGTACACCTTATAAAAGTCCCCGCACCCGCTCACCCCATCGCAAAAGTCGCCAACGAGGCCGCCGACATATTCCACCATCTCCGTCGCGTAAACGCGGACGTCGCCGCGCGCGAACGCGTTGTTGCCAATTCTGTTGTCGCTCGCGGACGCGTCGCCCACGAGTCCGCCGACGTAGGAAACCGAACCCATCGGAACCTCCGACGTGCCGACGGTGACGGTTCCTTCCGCATACGCGGTCGCGGCGACCTCGCTCCCGCTCATCCGTCCGACCATGCCGCCGATGCCCGAAATGTCCATTCCCACGAACGGGTCGATCGTCACGTCGCCGGTCGAACGGGAATTGCTCTCCACCGTCGTGGTATCGGCAGAACCGATCATGCCTCCCACAAAGTCGACCCCATTCGTCACGTCCACTTCGACGTCTCCGGTCGCGAGCGTCCCATCCATGACGGTCGCGTACGTAACGGAACCGACGAGGCCGCCGATGCCATACGCGTACGCGGCGCCCTCGCCCGTGTCGGAAACGGTCACTTGCATGTGCGAGGTCTCCCCGGCGAGGTCGGCGTGTTCCGCAAATCCGACGAGGCCGCCAACGTCGTGCACGGCGTTTGAGACGGCCGACGTGACGACCGAAAGCGTGCCATACCCGGAATCCAAACCGCCGATCGTCTCGTTCGACGAACCCGTATTTCCGTTCAAAAATCCCGAAAATCCGCCAATGTCATATATGTCCCCGTCCTGATTATTAACCGTCACGTCGCCCGACGACGAGCTGTTATCGACATCGCATCCGTTCGTATCGTCGCAAAGCGAGCCGGAAAAGCCTCCGACGTAGATGATCTGGCCGATCGCGTACACCGTCACGTCGCCGCCCGCGTCGGCCCCGTTCGCGTCCAAATTCCCTTCATTCTTACCGACGAGGCCTCCGACGTGATCCGCGAGCAGAACGCGCGCGCCCGACGAACCGACGGAAACGTCACCATTCGCGGTCGAATCGGTAATGGATACGTTCATGTCCGCGTCGCCGACGAGTCCGCCGATCCGCTGTGCGGCGGACTCGTCGTCCGCCGGGGCACGCACGTCGCCGGTCGCGAAGCCCTCATCGATCAAAACGTTGCTCGCCTGACCGATCAGTCCGCCGATCGACAGGTTTTGCTCTCCCGTCCGTCCGGACACGTCGCCGGACGCCGTAACCACGGAGAACGAAACCCGATGGTCGGAGTCGTCCCCGCCCGCGTGTCCGGCGAGGCCGCCAACGCCGTTGATGCCGTACACGCCTGCCTCGCTCGTGACGTCCGTGACCGAAGACGTACCGGTCACGCTTCCGACGACGCCGCCCACGTACGTGCCGCCGACGACGGTTCCGCGAAGCGTGAAATCGTGCACGTCCGCGCTTCCGCCGATTTCTGAAAACAGCCCCACGTAGTCCGAATCCGGCATTTCGAAATCAATGACGATGATATTTCCGTTTCCGTCGAACGTACCGGTGAACGGATCTTCCGATCCAATCGGCTCCACGAAGTCGGAACCATCGCATTCGAAGCTTCCATCCTCAAGGAGGAGATAATCGCCGTCGAGCGGGTAGTCGACGTCGTTTCCGATCAGCGCGAGATCGTCGCAGCCGTTGATGACGATCGGGAGATCCGCGTGCGCCGGACGGACGTGCGGGATAAAAAGAAGAATCGCGGCGAGCGCGAGGGTCAAAACGCGAAGGGACTTTTTGTTCATATCGCGTTTAGTATACCGAAAAACAAACGGCCCGACGAACGTCGGGCCGTTTGAACTGTGCGTAAGTCGCTTACTTGATCGACGCGGTCGCGCCGGCCTCCTGGAGCTTCTTCAGGATGTCGTCGGCCGTGGCCTTGTCCACGCCCGTCTTCACCATCTTCGGGGCGCCGTCGACGAGGTCCTTGGCTTCCTTCAAGCCGAGACCCGTGATCTCGCGAACCGCCTTGATGGCGTTGATCTTGTTGTCGCCAGCGGCCGTGATCTCGACGTCGAAGGAGGTCTTCTCCTCGGCGGCGGCGGCACCGGCGGCCGGGGCGGCCATCATCATGGCCGGAGCGGCGGCGGAAACGCCGAACTTGCCCTCGAGCACCTTCACGAGCTCGGAAAGGTCGATGACGGACATCTTTTCGATTTCAGCAACGAGGGCCTGGAACTTCGCCGGGACCTCCACGGTTTCGTCGGACATAATGGTAGGTAGGATGTTGTGATTAAGCCGTTTTCTTTTCCTTGACCGCGTTGAGCACGGTCACGAGGCCGCGAATGTTCGCAGCGAGCACGTTGACGAAGCCGGACGCCGGGGCGTTGAGGGTCCACACGAGCTGCGTGAGGAGTTCCTGCTTGCCCGGGAGCTTGGCGAGCGTATTGATGGACTTCGCGTCCATGAGTTTTCCTTCCAGGATACCGCCGACCATCTTCATCGGGTTGTCCTTGCGCTCCTTCAGGAAGGAAGCGACAAGTTTCGCACCGGACACCTCGTCCTCGAAGGAGAGCGAGGTCAGGATGCTGCCATGGAGGGCGCTCGTGTCGATCGTGAGACCGGCTTCCTTGAGTGAGCGCTCCAGCAACGTCCGCTTCGCGACGAATGACTTCACGCCGGCCGCGCGCCCCTTGGCACGAAGGTTGTCGGCGTCTTCCATGGTGTATCCCTCGACGGAGGTAAACACCGCGGACTTCATCCGCTTGAAGTTGTCCGCGAGCTCGGAGATGATCTCCTGTTTTTGCGCACGCGTCTTTGGCATAGGGTTCGACCTTTAGGTGAAAAAAATCTACGACCAAGGCCGCAGAGATACAAAGCCATTTGCATGGCATTGCCTCGGCGGGACTTATGCCCATTTTCTCTGGGCGACCCGCTTTCTTTGGCTTGGTTGAGAGAAGTATAGAAAATCCCCAGAATTTTGTCAATCCTGGGGATATCCGCTACCCAATCACCGTCCCAATAAAACTCTTCCCATCCAACACCTTCGACAAATTCGCCAGATTCAATCCATTCAACAAGATAGCCTGAATCCCCGCGTTATGCGCCAACCGCGACGCGATCGGGTCGAAGGGGGCGTTCATTCCCGGGTCCCACTTGTTCCCTACCATCTTGCGGAAGTCCTTCCAGGAAATTTCGCAAATCGGCGTGGCGTCCGGATGTTTACGCGGGTCGGCCGTGTACAAGTAATCGATATTCGAGAGGTTCAGCACCAGCTTCGCGCCGAGGCGCTTGGCGATGCGCGTCGCGACGTAGTCCGTGCTCCAGCCCGGCTTCCAACCGGCCGCGACGAGGACGTGTTCCTTAAAACGATGCGGCACGCGCGTCGGGTCCTTGTACATCACGGGGTGCGCGATGTCGCGGAAGACCGTGCGCATCAGGTGGCCATTCAGACGCGTGGAGTGGATGCCGAGCCAGTCGAGGTCATCGCTCGCGACGTTCCCGACGGCCTTCGCCGCGCCCTGGTAGGCACGCGCGGTCCCTCCCCCGCCGACCACGATCACGAATTTCCATCCCTCCTTCGCATGGGACGCAAGAACCTTCTTAAACGCCTTGAGAAACTCGACGTTGATCTCCCCGCCCGGGACGACGATGGATCCGCCGACGGAAATGACGAGGGTTGCTGGTTTCACAATTACGATTCTTCAGCGTGCGTAATCAGCCAGTTGGTTCCCATCGACACGACCCATAGGATGATGCCCGCGAGGAATGCCGGAACGAACCCCTCCACCGTGAATCCCTTCACGATCGTCGACGCGAACCAGATCATCAGCGCGTTCAGGACGAACGTGAACAGACCGAGCGTCATGATGTTGATCGGCAGCGTGAGGATGAGCAGGATCGGCCGAATGAGCGCGTTCACGAGCCCGAGCACGAGCGCGGCGATGAGCGCGGTGTAAAACGTGTCGACCCCGAATCCCGGGACGACGTTGGCGACGACGACGAGCGCGATCGCGTTGAGCAGCCAGCGAAGGATGAGTTTCATATGAATCGTCACGAATTAGTAGAAGGCGAATTCAAGGCCGGTCATGTCGAGCGACAGCGGAATGTCGGCGTGGCCGTCAGGCAGGATCAGACGCGCGTGGTCGCCGTCGACGAAGAACGATCCGAAACTCGCGTGCAACTTCTCGCCGCTGAAGTCGCTGTATCCGCACTCGATGTCCATCGGACGCGGGAACGCGTGGGTCGTTCCGTCGATGAGGAGACCCGTGGCCTGCTCGATCGCCGTGTTGTGCTCGAACGAGACCGAGTCGCACAGCGTGGCGGGCGCGTACGCGATGCCGACCGTGCGGCCGGACGCGACAATCTGTGCGCTCTGCCCGCTATTGACGACCAGGCTGTAAGCGAGCGCGCCCGTGTCGCGGCGATAATACTCGTTCACGTCCGTCCAAACCCCCTCGTATCCGCCCGACCACCGCACGGACAGGTACGCTTCCGACGAGGCGTTATCCAAATACGACACGCTCGCCTGGCCGCCGGCCGGGCCGAAACGCCGCGCCGATGCCTGCGTCACGGCGCCCGCCGGAACGTCGATGATCCACGATTCCTCAAGCGGCGTCTTCGGCGGTTCCACCGTCTCCACCCAAACCCAGTAGCGGCCATTGCCGATGAGACGGCCGGCCACGGCGTTCTCCGGATACGGGAGCAGGTCGATGGCATCCGCAAGCGTGACCGCCTCGTCCGTCGGCAACACGACGACTTCCGCCGAACGCGACAGGTTCTTCCACCCGAGCCACGCGACCACGGCAAGCAGCACGCAGAGGGCGCCGAGGAATACGTTCGTCCAGACGGAAGAAGCGTCGCGCATACTTACACGTCGTTGAATTTTTTCTTAATCTCGGTGACCTTGTTCTCAATCTCGGACAGCTTCTCCTTGCACGCGGAGGCAAGCTCGAGCCCGCGCTCGAACTTCTTGAGGCCCTCGTCGAGGTCGGTCTCGCCGCGCTCGAACCATTCCATGATCATCTCAAGTTCCTCGAACGCCTTTTGAAAGTTGATTTTTGCTTTTGCCACAGCGATTAGATCAGTTTTTGCTTACCGGAACCGTTCTTTCTG
>DAISXX010000074.1:0-5969 GCA_036825695.1 Patescibacteria group bacterium
GCCTTGCAGTACGCGCCGGCCGTGCCGCCGCCGGACAATGAGAAATCCACTCTCTCCACGGGCGTGAAATCCTGCCGAAGCAGGAGGTCGACGCCCGTGATGCCGAGCGCGGTCTTCCACGTCTCGACGTTCGAAGGATCGCCGCTCATCGTGCCGAAGCAGTTGTTGCTGCCGCAGCCGTCCCAGTGGCCGAGCCAGTCCTGGAACGCGATGACGGCCGAGATCTCGGGCCAGTCGTAACAGTCGCCGGTCTCGGCGATCAGCGCGGACGGGTCAGAGAGCGTCGCAAGACGCTCCAAGCACTCGGTGCCGCGAACGTTCGCGTTCGCGCAGTCACCCGCCTTGCAGATGGGCCCGCCGTTAAACCAGACGTTAATGTCGTTGCCCTCCCAGACGACGTTCGCGCCGACGCGCGTCATATAGTCGTCCTCGATGGGCTCGAGCGCGTTGTAGATCGCCTGCTGATTGCCGCCCCACCACGTGGTGCGGAACTTCATCCAGGAGGCCCACCGATGGTTGTTGAGCCCCACGTAGTTCATGGCGTATTCGTACACCCAAACCACGTTCACCGGCCCGTCGTACGTCGGCGCCCAGTAGCGGGCGTCATCGTATCCGCCAATCGTCTGGTCACCGTGAACCTCGTTGTACTCGACGATCCAGGACGCTTCCCCGTACGGGGACTGCCAGCCCATCTGACGGCCGGTGTCCACGCGCGGATCCGTGAACACGATGGACTCGCATCCGGGCGCATCGATCGTCACCGAGGTGGCGAGCATCGAGATCTGGTCATAGGTGGTGCCGTACGACCACCAGGAGTAACCGAGCGCGTCGAGCTCCGCGAGCGTCCGGTCGTCGACGTCGAGCGTGTAGGTCACGATCGCCACTGGGTCGTACGGATAGATCTCGTCGGCCAGACACGGCTCGGCGGTCGCGGTCCCGACGGACTCGATCGAGTCGTCGGTGTCGTCCGTGACCGGAACGACGGGATGGTATTCGGCGGCAGGCGGCAACGCGTGGGTGTCGCAGGCGGCGAGAAGAAGGAACAGCAGCATGTATGGACTCCTCAGGTTGATCGTCCCGTCCGCGCAACGATTGCGCGGACGCATCTCGTAAAACGCACGAGAAGGCGCATTCTTACAAAAAACCGCGTGATCGTCAATCGATCACGCGATCTTGGCCCGGAGAGCGGACATCGCCAGCGCCCGGTGCGAAATGCGATTTTTCACGTCCGTTCCGAGCTCGGCCAACGTCTTGTCGTATCCGTCAGGAACGAAGTAATAGTCGAATCCGAACCCTTCCCCCTCGCTCTTCTGCGTCAGACGGCCGTTCAGCACGCCCTCGACGTACTCCACGCGGTCGCCGTCGCAATACGCCGCCCCGCACCGCGCGCTCGCCGACCAGTTCCCCGCCTTCTCGCACACGACGAGCGCCGGCTCGTAACCCGCGGTCTTCGCCCACCATTTCACGAACGGCCCGGGCATTCCGTTCAGCGCCGCGATCTCGAAGCTCACGTCCTCGATGATCACCGGTCCGCCGACCGCCTCGAACGCGGAGCGAACTTTCGCGCGAACGATCTCCTCAAGATCCAACGACTGGATCTCCGGGATGTCAACGGACCGCATGCCCATCTCGACGTCCGAAAAAATCGCCTGGAGTTCCTTCAGTTTGTTCGGATTGCCGGTAACGATGGTAATCATAGGTCGAGAAACGAACGTCGATAGCGGACGAGCGCGTACAGGATCGACACATGGATAAGGTTCAAGACGCCGTAGCCGAGCGCGGGCTTGATCGCGAAGCGGTACAAGTCCGGCGGAAGCAAAACGACCATCAGGCCGAGCAGCAGATAGAACCCCCATGGCTTTCTCCGCAACAGGCCGATGCCGCCCGTCATCTTCAGGATCCCGTATGCGAGGAAGACGGCCGCGACGCCGACCTTGCCGTGGAGAAAATCCGGAATGTGGTGCTGAACGAGATACAGGATCGAATCGTTCGGGTCCTCCAATCGCTCCTCGTTGACAAGCGACGCGATGATGCCCGTGAGCCGCGAGCCGGAAAGCAGCGTCAACGCCGTCCCAAGCGAAACCAAGATCGCGCCGCTCGCGATCTCGTATCCGCCGATCAATTTGCGTCGGAATTCGAGCGTCACAGCGATTTCGCGTCGGCGAGTACCTGGGCCGCATGCTCGGACGGCTTCACGTCCTCGTAGATGTTCGCGATTTTCCCGTCCGGGCCGATGAGGAACGACCAACGCTTCGTTCCCATGAACTCGCGGCCCATGAACTTCTTCTTGCCCCACACGCCGTAGGCACCGACGATCTCCTTTTCCTCGTCGGCAAGCAGCGTGAACGGAAGCTCGTACTTGTCGGCAAACTTCTTGTGCTTCTTCACCGTGTCGACGCTCACGCCGAGCACGACGACGCCGGCCTTCTTGAACGCGCCCCAATTGTCGCGGATCGAGCACGCCTCCACCGTGCAGCCCGGCGTGTCGTCTTTCGGATAGAAATACAATAGCACGGTCTTGCCCGCGAACTCCGCGAGCGTCCGTTCCGTTCCGTCCTGGTCCGGCGTTTTGAACGCGGGAGCCGTGTCGCCGATTTCAAGTTTCATACTTACGGAGCGTAATGCTCGGTCATGACGAGAATGCCCTTCGGGTCCATCATCACGTCGAACAGGTCGTAAACGCCGATCGAGTAATACGGGCACGTCGTTCGGTCGACCTTACACGCGGCATGCGCCGAGACATAGGCGTCCCATCCGATCTCGACCATGCCGTCGACCGCGACGTCCGCGCAGACGGGACTGTTGCAAATCAGCTGCACCTTGGTACGGCTCGTATTCTCCAGATGCTGCCAGCCCAATCCCTCCTCCGTGGCAAACGCCACGGGGCCCGGCCCTTCCGGCGTCAGTGTCTCCGTCACCTCGCGGTAGGAGAACGAATCCGCGGCCGGGTCGACGATCTCGAGAAGCTGCGTGACCGTCTCACGTTGCATTTCCTCCCGTTGCTGCTGCACGACGAATCCGTACGTGGCACCCAGAACCACCGTGATCGAAACCGCGACGGAAACGATCCGGCTCACCGTGCGCGCGCGCAGCAGCCAGCCGATCAGGCCGCCGACGAGCGCGTGCGAAGCGGCGCCGAGCATGCCAATCAGCGCGACCGCGGCCGGAAACGGGATCGCGGACAACGATGGAATCACCGGCGAAACGGCGTCGAGCAGAAGCGCGATCGGGAGATAAAAGAAATACGGCCCGAACGTGAACGTCTCGAGGCATTCGACGCGGTTCACGAGACAACCGCCGACGAGGAACAGCCAGAAGGCCGCGTCGACGACGAGAAACGAGAGCGCCCACTGCGCGACGGACGGCTGGAGTTTTTTCAGATTCATAGGTTACGCGCGGATGTATTCGCGAACGAGGTCAAGATGGCTTTGCAAGACGGAATGAACCGGAGACGGAAGCGCGTCGGGCGAAAACCAGCCGATGTCGTCCATTTTCTCGGGCTCGTTGATGCGGGCATCCTTCGGGTCGATGCGCACCACATGGATGACGTGCACCCAATGCGTGCGTCGGCCGTCGTGCTCGCGAAGGGTGTTCCGCGTGTAGACCGGAACGATTTCGACGGCGACGGCGCCGTACTCTTCCAATACTTCTCGACGCACGGTTTCCTCGAACGTCTCCCCGAACTCCATGGAGCCCGCGCCGCAGTCCCACGTCCCCTGCTCGTCGCGGCAGTTCGCGCTTCGCTTATGCATCAAGAGACGTCCCTGCCCGTCGTGGCAGAGGAACACGCAGCCCACCCCGATGTGATCGACGCCGCGAACCATACTACCGAAACGACACGCTCGCCACGGCCTGGTCGAGCAGCGCCTGCGTCACCTTCTGGCTCGCGGCGATCGCGTCCATGTCGACGTCGGTCCAATCGCTCGCGGAATGCACCGTGGTCACGATTTGGTAGCACGTTCCGCCGACCATCGCGCGATACAGCGTCGTGTCATACCGATTTCCGGCGCCGGCGTCGGATGTGGCCAGTACG
Organism: Patescibacteria group bacterium; assembly: GCA_036825695.1. Lineage (GTDB taxonomy): Bacteria > Patescibacteriota > Patescibacteriia > UBA9934 > GWF2-40-263 > YC12-FULL-57-11. Next base: position 4,034 of record DAISXX010000074.1, read on the forward strand.
TTCCACGTCGTTTCGCCGAATATCGCCTCGCGATCAAACGCGAGCTTGCCGGTTTCCATCGTCGGTGGAAGATCGCATCGCGTTTCGTCCCAATCCGCGTCATGACTCACGACGAGCGTCCCCTCCTGCGTGTAATTCGGCGCGTGATAGGAAGCCGCGTCGGTGTAGAGTGTCAAATCAGCGGTCGTGAGACGCGGAATGCCGTCGGTCGCCTCGACCGATACGTACAGCGGCGATACGAACGCCAACGAAACCATTCCCGACGCGCTCTTCGCTCCTTCCGGGATCGGCTCGACGCGCGTCGCGGTCTTCGCGGCGAGGTCGATGACGAACGATTCGCTCGTACCGCGGCCCTGCAGGTCGGCCTCGTGGCAATCGACCGTCAATTTCGTCGGAATGCCGTACGCGTCGAACGAAACGTTCTCGTCGCGTACCTGGGCATTGAACAGGCACTGCGGCGTGGAATCCGTGCTCCCGTAGCCGATGGTCATCGTGAACGGAACGACCGTCGCGACGCGGCCGTCGACGAGCTCCGAGACTTCCCACGCGGTGGTCTGGCCCCAGCCGTTCGGGTGGAGCGCGGTGAGCGTGACGAGGTTCCCGACGCGAGACGCGTTCGAACAGACTTCAACCGACAGATCCCCGAGCGTCTGGTACGGCAACATCTCGTCCGCGACGCCGAGCGACTGGATGGCGGACGTCCGCTCGCTCCAAAACGAAATGACGCACGGGAGACCCTCCGTATTCGCGAGGTTGCCCGGACCGGCGGGTTCGTCGTCAGTGACCGTTGGGATCTCCGTCGCCTCGTCCGACGGCGCACGATTCACGGCGAACGACCAAACGGCACTCGTCGCGATGACCGTGAGGAGGATGGCGAGAAACGGCGTGGTGCTATGGCGATGTTTCATACGACACGATTAGAGGAACGTGAGAATTTCGGGAAGGTCGACGCAGCCGTCGTCGCCGGAAAAATGGCCGCGCGACGGAAGCACGAGCGTCGTCGCGCCGAATTCCTCTCGAACGAATGCCTCGCTCGAAAGCGGAATCCACCGATCGTCGTCCGAAAAAATTCCGACGAGCGAATCGACCGACCGGCGAATCTTCGCCTCGTCGAACGATCGACCGAGCCACGGCCGCGCGACGGCCTCCTCCTCGGCGCCCATGCCGAGGATCGTCTCGACCACGGAAGCGACGAGAATGACCGTCCCGACGCGCGCGCCTTCCGGAAGGCGCTCGAGATGGCGCAGCGCGGCCTGTCCGCCCATGCTGTGGCCGACGATGAGCGTTTCGCCGTCGGGCGTCCCGACGAGCGACTCGACGAACGGGACCCACGTCTCGTAGGTTGGCGCGTCGGCATCCGGCATGACCGGAGCCTCGACCGCGTAGCCGCGCGCCTCGAGTTCGCGCCTCAACCACGGGAAGAACCCGTGCGTCGGCGTTCCGCCCCAACCGTGGATCAAATAGGCGCGTTTCATACGGGGAAAGTGTACCACAGGCGGCTTGACGCAAGCGACCCGCTCGCCTAGGCTGGCGAAACGCGAGGTAGGCCCATGACGCTCCTGATTCTGTTCCTCACCGGACCGGCCGCGGCCGCCCCGGACCCCTCCGACGCCTTCGACTGGAACCACATCAACTGGGACGCCGTCCGGGCGAGCGCGCAGACGACGTGCGACGGCGCGATCCATTCGCGCCGCGACCTGCTGGAGGTGATCGACATGCAGCAACAGCTGGGCAACGCCGTGGCGCGCGAGCTGCTGCGCACGGCGAACGTCGAGCTCCCCCTGGCGAGCGGGACGGCCATCGGCCGCATCCTCGTGAGCGCGTCCGAGAAAGACGTCCACCAACTCGGTGACGCCTTCTCCCAAGCGGAACGTGCGTACGCCGACGAAGCCGCCCGGATCACCCGTCATACCGCCACCCTCGAAGCGGACAAGCT
>DAISXX010000075.1:0-5939 GCA_036825695.1 Patescibacteria group bacterium
TCCTCGACCTGCGCGAAGCCGCGACCGGACAATCGGGCCCGGTCGCCCTCTCTCCCGGCGGCTGCGACGAGCGGATGCGGTTCTTTCTCTACCGCCGCACGGTCACCCGCAAGGAGCTTCACGAACTCCAAGGCAAGCTCACCGGCGAGCTGCACGAGGGCGAGGTGATCACCCTCAAGGTCGTCCCGCTCGACGACGTGTGGAACGTCGGCGACGGCAAGACCCTCATCGCGATAGGACTCTACGACCGCGCGGTGCGACGCGGCACGATCTGACCGCTCTTTCCACCCTGGCGACCCCAGCGTCGCCTCTTTTTCCCGGACGTTCTCATGGTGAGGACGGACGGGACTGAAGAACATTGCAAAGAAAAGGAGCCAACGCATGGCTCGTACACTGCCTCCCTGGCTTGAGGTCATTTCGATAGTCAGATCCCTGCTCGTCATCATGGACCCGGGTCGGGACCAGGATGACGAAGACACGCTCGTGGCCCTGAACCGGTTCGTCCGGATGGGGCTCATGGACGTCCTCGGCGTGGTCGCCAACCTGGCCCCGTCCAACAACCGCGCGCGCCTGGCGCGCGGCACGCTCGACCAGCTCGGGCTTCCCGAGATCCCGGTCGGAATCGGCACGGGGTGCAACCAGACCGACGACGACGGGCTCACCTACCAGTGGGCTGTCAGCTACCTCGCCTCCGAGGATACGGTCATGGACGGCAAGACGCTGCTCCGGCAGACGCTCGAGAAGGCGATGCCCGGCCAGATCGTCCTCGTCCTGCTGTCGGGGCTCACCGACGCCTACGAGATCCTCCGCGAGGAGCCCGCCCTGTTCGCCTCGCGCGTCCGGCGCGTGGTGTTCATGGGCGGCGTCGACGCCCAGGGCGACAGCGTCAAGGTCGGTCGCGACGGACGGTTCCGTCCGGACCCGACCGCGCAGAACGTGAAGTTCGACGGCAACGCCGCGTCGTACCTCTACAAGCAGCTCCAGCTCATGGGCATCCCCATGACGGTGCTCACGCGCCACGCCGCCGGCGCGGCCAAGGTGCCGCGCGCGATCTACGACGAGATGGCCGACACCGGCCACCCCGTCGGCGTCCGGCTGCGCGACGCGCAGAAGCTGGCGATCGAGCACCTGTGGAAGCGCTCCTGCCTTCCGCCGGGCGACCCGCTCCGCGAGGTCCACAAGCATCCGGACCGGTGTGACAAGGCCTGGTTCTGCAAAGTGTTCCTCGGCGGCAACGGCGCCGACCGTGGAACGGACGACAGCATCTGGGACTTGGTCCAGACGTTCATGCTGTACGACCCGATGACCCTGTTCGCGGCCGTCCCGTCCCTGCGCGAGTACTTCTTCGAGCCGGAGGTCGTGGAAGTGAGCGACGCCGACGGGAAGCCGGTCGAGCACCTCTTCATCGGGGTCTCTGCGGCGCGCCACGGCGTGTCGCACCCGGAGGAGCTCGCGACCTACCTGCAGAAGGCGCTCGTCGAGAGCCTCCAGATGGCGGTCAACGAGCCGGTCCGCATGACCGGCTAGAAATACGGAATGATGCAATCTCATCGATGGCGTCGGGCCATCGATTTCGTCGCACGATTCCGCACTCCTGTGATCCAACGCGGATCACTCTTTCTTCGAGTCTCGAGTCGCACGGCGCGTCTGGAGGCTCAACGGAGGAATCATGGCAAGTAACTACGTGCCCGACAGCGACGGTTGCGGCTCACACTGCGCAGATTGCGGCGAAGGAATCTGCCAGTGCGACCGAATCGCGAGAAGCCAGCTGTTCGTCCAGCAATACTCGCTCGACGGCGACGGCTGCGGCTCCACGTGCAACACGTGCGGCAAGAGCTGGACCGTCTGCTCGTGCCCGCATGCCGCGGACACGCACCGCGGACTTATGGAGGATCTTCTGCAACGTGGGACGTAACGTCGTCCCCTCTTTTCTCGAGACCTTGAGCACATGATGTGTTCGAGGAATCGAGAGAACGAGCACCTTTCATTTGAGGACAAGGCACATGCGACTCATCCCATTCACGGCAGAACGCTTTCTCGACGTGCGAACCCACGGCTTTTTCCGCGTCGCGGTAGCCGTTCCGAAGGTCCGCGTAACCGATCCGGCCGAGAACCTCGCCAACCACATGGAGGTTCTCGAGCGGGCACGGCAGGAAGGCGCCATGTACACGCTCTGCCCCGAGCTCGGACTCTCGTCCTACTCGGCCGGCGACATGCACCAGCAGAACGTCCTCACCGACGAATGTCTGTCGGCCCTGGGCGATCTCCTCGAGCGCACCCATGACTGGAACATGGTGATCAGCGTGGGAATGCCGATCAAGTGGAACGGCGCTCTCTGGAACTGCGGCGTCACCTTCCTGAACGGCCGGATCCTGTGCGTGGTGCCCAAGGCCTACCCGCCGGAGTACCGCGAGTTCTACGAGGGCCGCCACTTCGCCTGCGCGAACGAGGCGCTCGAAGACACGATCGATATCCTCGGACAGTCCGTCCCGTTCGGAACGGACATCCTCGTGACCTCCGCCGTGCACCGGTATTTCGTCCTCCACACGGAGATCTGTGAGGACGGGTGGGTCGCCATCTCGCCGTCGGCGATCGCCTGCCTCATGGGGGCGACCGTTTCGGGCAACCTGTCGGCCTCGAACATCACCATCGACAAAGACGCGTACCGTCGCGACAACGTCGTGGTGGGTCCGAGCGGCCAGCAGTTCTGCGTGAAGATGTACGCGGCGGCCGGGTTCGGCGAGTCCACGAGCGCCCTGGCGTGGGACGGCCACGCCATGATCGCCGCGCGCGGCGCGCTTCTCGTCGGGAACGTCCGTTACTCGATGGACGGCAGCGTGATCGTCTACGACGTAAGCCTGCCGCAGATCGAGAACGACCGCGAACGCTCGAGCTCGTGGCGCCAGAACGCCGCCCAGTGGAAGCAGAAGATGCACCGCGTGACGTTCACGGAGACGCTGGGCGCGACGGACGCCTCGCTCTACCGCACGTTCCGCGCGCAGATCGACGCACGTCCGTTCGTGCCGGCCGATCCGGCGCAGCGCAACCGTCGCCGCGGCGAGACCTTCTCGATGCAGCAGTCGGCGCTTGCCACGCGCATGGTCCACATCCACAAGATGACCGGACGCTGGCCGCGATTGGTGGCCGCGATTTCGGGCGGCAAGGACTCGACGCACGCGGGTAACGTGATCCTGCGCACGCTCGACGCCCTGAGCCTCCCGCGCGACCACGCGGTGTTCATCACCATGCGAGGGTTCGGTACCACGGACGAGACGTACCGACTCGCCTGCGAGTACATCCGGGCCTCCGGGGCCCAGTTCCGCGAGATCCCCATCTCGGACATCGCCCTGAAGCTGTTCGAGCTGATCGGGCACGACCCGGCCGTCGAGAACGCCACGTTCGAGAACGCCCAGGCATGGATTCGCACGCAGATCACCCTGGCCGTCGCGAGCCAGGTGGGCGGGTTCATGGTCGGCACCGGCGACCTCGACGAGGGCGACCAGGGCTGGACCACCATGTTCGGCGACCACGCGAGCCACTACAACGTGAACGCCGGCGTCGCCGCCACCCTCATGCAGGAGATGGTGTTGTGGACCGGCGAGGTGGTGTTCAAGGACGACGCCGCCATGCGCGAGCCCCTGCTGGCAATCGCGGCCATGCAGAAGTCCCCGGAGCTCACCCGGAAGCTCCAGATCACCGAGAATCTGATCGGGCCGTACGCCCTGCACGGCTTCTACATGTACTGGATCGTCCGGTTCGGCATTGAGCCGGCCACGGTCGCACGCATGGCCCTGCAGGCGTTCGACGGGGAGTTCGATCTTCCCACGATCAAGACCTGGCTCAAGCTGCACATCAGCCGGTTCTTCGGAAACCAGTTCAAACGGAACGCCGTTCCGGACGGACCGAAGATCGGCATGGTGTCGGAATCGCCGCGCGGCGATCTCCGGATGCCGTCCGACGCCTCGCCGGCGCCATGGCTGCGGAGCGTCGAGCGCATCCCCGATTCGCTCGACGCTCCGGCCTAGCGGCCAACTTCCCGCCTCTCTTCGAGAGCGGGATTTTTCTTTTGAACGAAGGATTGACAAATTTCTCGAAAAAGGGTATAAAACGTCGTCTGTCCATACATAAGGAGGATCAGACGTGAACGCAGCAGCATCATCCGGCAAACCGCACTACCTCTGGGCAAGCTTCACCTCCCTCATCCTGATCGGGATCGTGAAGGCGGTGTGGCCCAGCCTCATCCCCTTCGGCTTCTGGGACGTCTGGGAGTCGCCCCACGGCATCGTCGAGGGGGTCAAGGCGGGATGGCCGATCCTCGCCTGGGGACTGTTCCATTTCATCCGAACGTGGATCTTCCTCGACACGAACAGCCGCGAATACGTGTTCGAGAGCCCATGGGACAACTTCGTCCAGGGGGTGAAGACCAGCCTGTGGGCCGGCATCACCGAGGAGATCGCCTTCCGCTGGCTCATCTACCTCGGCGCGATCCCGTCCCTCGTCCTCGGCAACTTCCTGTTCTTCGGCTGGGCCGGATTCGGCATCGCCGAGTGGTTCCACCTCCATGTGTGGGGAGCGCTCGCCAACTGGACGACGTTCGGGATCCTTGCGCCGCAGATCCTGAACCCCACGTACTGGTTCGCCGGTGCCGCGATCCTGTACTCAAACGCGTTCTTCCGCGAGGGCCACGCGTACCAAGGCTTCCTCGGCCTGGTCAACTCGTGGTTCCTGGGCCTGGGGTTCTTTTACCTCACGTTCAACTACGGCCTTCCCGCGGCGATCATCGCGCACGTCCTCTACGACGTCCTGGTGTTCTCCGGTTACGCCGCGGCGCTCGCCAAGCGTTCGTAATCCTCCGCCACCCTGGCGGATTTTTCTTTTGGCCGTACGGTTGACAGGAGGTCGTTTTCATGGTACCGTCTCGCCACTCAAAGGAGTGACTCTTGAAGCCAAACGTTGTTCAACCGCTAGACCCGATCTTTTGCTCCGTGTGCGGATCCCGTCTTCCCGAAAAGCGCGCCGCGGACGAGGGGCTGCACTGCGACGGAACGATCGTGACGCCGGATCCGGCCTTCCCCGACGATCCGAAGAAGGCCACCCGCCGCGCCTGCCTGGCCATCTACTGGCCGCAGACCGCCTCCGGAGTGGTCGTGGTGCTCCAGCCGGTCATCCGTGAGAACGAAACGATCGGCGTCCTCGAGGTGCAGCGCATGGGCCGCGGTGGCGTCGTGCGACCACCGGACGAAGGATGGTGCTTCCCGAGTGGGTTCACCAAGTTCGGGAATGCCGTCGAGGAGGACGGCGAACGCGAGGTCGTCGAGGAATCGGGCGCGGCCATCGAGCTCGTCAACCTCATCGTGACCGACGAGAACGGCGACCACGCCGTCTTCTACACCAACTCCATCGTCCTCGACGCGGAGACGGCCACCGAGGGCCACCTCATGGTGCTCGTCCTCGCGAAGCCCGTCCACGAGCGGGACCTCGCCCCGTTCGTCGCGAACCGGGAGACCTCCGCGCGGCGCATCGGCACGCCCGACGCCCGTCTCCTCTTTTCCATCCACCGTCGGTGGAAGAAGCTGTACTTTTCCGGTCACTACGCCGCGCAGTCCGCACGCCTCCCCGCCCCAATCTAGGGACGGATTTTTTATTCGAGACGTCACGTCACCGATATGGTAAAATTGACGCATTATGCGTCGACCTCCCGAACTCGCGTCGCTCGACTACGCCACGATCCACGAGGGACAGAAACCTTCCGTGGACGTTTTGTTGCTCGACGCGCTGCGCGATCGGCAGCGCGAACAGACGAACGGCGAACGGCATGAGCGCGTGCGAATCCATCCGCCGGATCTCGCGCGGCTTTCCGAATCCGAGCGGCGAAACGCGGAATCGAACATCCGGATCCTGTCGTTGGTCAAAGGCCACCGCGGCCGCATGATCCGCAC
>DAISXX010000076.1:0-5920 GCA_036825695.1 Patescibacteria group bacterium
GATACAGCACGCGGTCGTCGAACGTCGCGTCGTCGTCGATCGACTTCACCGCGAGCACCACGGACTCCGCCTGTTCGCCCATGAGACCGGGCTTGAGGTCCGGATACTTACAGGGGAGAATGCCGACGGACGTGAACCCGTGGTTGTCGATGTTGCGCTGCGACGCGCAGCTCGGCAGCGAACAGATGGGCTCCGCGAAGGCGACGTGCCCGCCGAGCGCCTGCACGCCGATGAGCCGGAGGTCGGTCATGTGGGCGGCGAGCCCGGAGCGACGATACGACGGATCGACGATCATGCCGCCGAGCTCGTACGTACCGGGATGACCGGCATCCTCCATGGCCCGAGCGAACGCGATCACCTCGCCGACAAGCTCCGCGACGACGCGCACGCCGCGTCCGTTCATGTCCGCGCGGAGCGGATACGGATAGCCGTCGCCGTACTCGGCGCGATACATCGCGTTGATGCGGTCGATGTCCTTGCGGCTGACAAGGCGCACGCGGAACGTGGGCGGGAGAACGATCATGGGCGACCTCGCCTGGTTTGTGGACGTTTGGAGGCTCGAACGCTTCAAGCCCCCGGTCCGGCCACAAAACGAAAGAGCCACCGCGAGGCGGTGGCTCCGATCTGGTTTCAGGAAAGACGTTCTTTCTTACCCCATCGACGCCATCGCCTTGCGCGGAATAATAAGAATGCCAAGAAGCACGACGGAAACGTCGCAGACCCGGACGGCATTCGATTGGCGCGTGGAGAACGGCATATCTGGTTCCAAGATACGATTGGGAGGATTTGTTGTCAAACGATGGTCGGGCCAGCGGGTCTATGTCCGGCTTCGCCGGCCATATCCGCTTCCTCCGTTCGGAACCGTGCGACAAGCCGCCCGGTCCGCTCACTACGGTCGCGGATCGAACCCACGACGCATACACGAACATTTTTGGTCGGGCCAGCGGGTCTCGAACCCACGGCCTCCAGACCCCCAGCCTGGCGCTCTACCTACTGAGCTATGGCCCGATGCGGCCAAAGTGTATCGGGTTAGAACATTGGTTGCAAGGCCCGGATCTGTGCCTGGCACGCGGGCCGGTCGATGGCGTCGCGATTCGCGCACCAGTCCTCGGCCGGCCACACGGAAGCGTTGTGAAATACCACGATGCCCGTCATGCCGGCGATGCAATCCTCGCGCAGTTCGCTCGTGATCGAGGCACAGATGCGGGCGGCTGCTTCCGGATCCGCGATGCCGTCCTTCATCGCCTGCGCCCCGACGCCGCGCACGCAGCTCGAGACATACCCGTCCGCGCCGAGGCACCAATCGAACGCCGCGGCGTAATCGCGATCGTGCCGTTCGAGATACCAAACCGGCGCGTACAGGTAGCAGTCGCCCGCAACCGACGCGTCCACCCCGTCGCACGGGAAGAAGGAATCGTCATCGCGACGCCAAACCGTGACATGCTCGTCCGATTCCGAAATCGCGTTCTCCATGAACGCGCCGTTCACGCATTCCGCGCCGCCAACCGGCAGCGACCGGCACATCGCGATCACCTTCGGCAAATCGTTATACGTGTAATCCATGAGCCCGTGCCCGACGCCATGCCAACACTCCCATCCCGCGAACGTTCCCGGATCTCGGTCCGCGCAAAGCGTCGCGATGTCCGAGAGCGGATCCGTCGACGCCGAGAGCGCGGCCTCGATGATGCCGTGGATGTACCCCGCGTTGCACCATTCGTCGGACGCGTCGAGCGCATGCAGCCCGAACTCGGCGTAGGCGTCTCCGCCGATCTCATGCATGCGGTCGTGGCACGTCCCGAGGTTCGCGGAGTCGGCCTTGAGCGCGCGGATCCGACCGCGGACGGAATCGAGATCGTCGGCAACGGTCGGCGCAAGCGTTTCGGACGGATACAGGCGCACGACCGCGACGGAGAGCGCGGCGATGACGACGAGCAAAATGACGCGATGCGCATGTCTCACACCTTCCCCGCGACAAACGTGTTCAGGAACCGAACAAGCAGGGTGCTCGCCTCGGGCGACGGCTTGAGCACGCGCCGCTTCTCCTCGATCGCTTCCGGCGTCAGCTTGTATTCCTTCGCGTAATAGTCGAGACGGTACAGCACGGCGTCCATGTCGAGCTCGGGATGGAACGTCAGCGCGTACATCGGCTCGCCCGGAAATACCCACGCCTGATTCTCGCTTCGCTCCGAAAACGCGAGCCGAACCGCCCCTTCCGGGAGACGCGTGAAGAAGTCCTTATGTCCGAGCTGCGCCTCGAACGTGGCGGGCAACGGCGCGAAGAGCGGATCCGCCCCGGCCTCGGGGGTTTTGGTGACCGGAAACGTCCCGGGTTCCGCGCGTGCCTCATCGAGTTCCACCGCCCCGCCGAACGCCTCCGTCATCAGCTGGCCGCCGAAGCAAATGCCGAGCGTCGGGACGCGACGTTTGCGCGCCTCGGCAAGGAACGGCTTGAGCGCGGCGCGGATATCCGGAATGTCGCCGCGCGAGATGAGATAGTCGCCCGAGCCGCCGAGCATGAGCGCGTCGACGCCGTCGAGCAACGAGATACCGAGCGACTGTTCCGCGGTATCGACCCGAACGAAATCCGCGGGCGAACGCCCGGAAAACTTCACGATCAAATCGAACTCGTGCGCGGCCATGGCCGGATCGGGACGGAACTGGAGGAGCAGGATGTGCATAATAGAAGAGAGTTAGGAGTCGAAAAGTCGGAGAGTCGGAGAGTGACGAGTGACTTTTCCACTCTACGACTCTACGACTTTTTTCCTATAATAAAAAGGCCCGACGAAGTCAGGCCAGAGACGGGTCGCGCGCGACGGACGCGGCGATGAAGCCGAGATCAACCGCGCAGGACGAGAAGAGGCTTGCCGCGTCTTGCGAGAGACGGTTCGCGGCGACGTGGCGCCGGAGCACTTCCGCGCGGATCTGAACGATCGTCACGGCCCCGTCGACGAACTGCGCGCGCAAATCGTCGGGCATGTGCGCGACCTCGGCAATGATCGCGTCGACATAGTCGTCGCACGGCTCGGTCGCGGAGTTGAACCCGAGCGCGACCAGGAGCGTGACGGCCCCGCTTAGGAGCAGACGACACGCGTCCACGGACAATTGCAACAGCCTCGAACGAAGTTCTTCCACGAAACCTCCGGGGGAATGAGACAAATCGAGCTCCCGCGGAAGGCGGAAGCTCGTGGGCGGACAGAGGATGTGACGACGGGTCACGGTCTGCGCACGACGGCTTCCACGCGATTCCACGTAAACGAAACGAGGCCGCGCTTATCGCAGGCCTGCGTCATCGGACACGTGTGCGCGGCAAGAACCGTCATACCCATTCAACGTATCGAGGTCGCGAGATCGTGTCAAACGAGAGTTATCCCCACTTCGACTTCGCTCGGCGCCTCCGGCGAAGAAAAAATCGTCCGTGTGGGACGATCAGTGTTTGCCGTTGCGGGCGTAGCGCTCGTGATTCCAGTCGAGCGTGAGGATGATGTGGTCGTGGAGCAGGCGCTTGAGCGACGGATCCTCCCAGGTGCCTTCCTTCAGATACAGCGATCCGGGATACAGGAGCGGAAGCAGGCACTCAATCCCCTGCCGCAACTTGTAAACGCGGTGGTTCTCGTCGTCAAGCGCGAACTTCGCGCCATAGTAGTCCTGAAACAACACGATTTGAAACTCGTACACACGACCATTCCACGTCACGACCAACTGCTTCTTTCGGTATTTCTTCGACTGGTTCCGTTTGGTCGCGGTTGCGGCCGATTCGGGAAGCAGGTTGTCCCCGTCGTCCTTCACGCTCGCGCCGGACGACACCAGAACCCGATAGAGTTCGTCCGAGAGGGTCCGTACCGCGTCGACGTCCTTTACCGCGAACTTGAACCGGCACCGATCGGTCATCCGGTACGGATCCCTCCCGTCGTTCTCCCACATCTGCCGAAGCAACATGAGGACGGTTGAGAACCGCTCCTTGGGCTCGCCGTCCAGCCGCGCGACGACCCCGTCGCGACTCAGGACGCGACAGATGTTGTGATGAACGCGCTCGCTCGTCCCGTTCTGCGGATCGGACGTGCCGTAGGACACGTGGCGAACGGAGCGACGCTCGGCGTCGTGGTACGTATACACGGTGAGCGGGGTCGTGCTGCCGGAGAACATCAGCTTCTCGAGCAGCTCGATCATGGCCGTCTGGTCGTGCTCCACACGAAGCATCGGATCGTGCCGCTCAAGCTCGCGCGTCATGATCGCGAGATCGATGATGCTCAGCGCCTCGAACCGCTGCCGCGCGATCAGGTGGTCGTCGCCGGCGACGTCCGCGAGGGCGAGCAGCAGCAGAGGGTTGGAACACGTTCCGACGTTGCTCACGCGCTCGAGCTCGTCCGACACCGGCTGGGCGAGGTGCTCGACGAGATTATGACGTCCCTTGCGCACTTCCCGGACAATGTCCGAAAACCGCGCGACTTCCTCGGGCGGCATCTGATGGAAGTAGGCGCGTCGGGAGACCAGCGCCGCCGGATTTGGTAAGCCGCCTTTCCAATCCTTGTGCCACGAAAGGGCGAGTTTCAACCGATCCACGCAAACTCCTTACGGTGGGTGAAAACAATAACGCATCATGCCCGAACCATCAAGGCCCGGCGAGTGCCGCGTCGATCTCCTCGCTCGTGAGCAGCGCCCGCGACGTTTCGATCTCCTTCGCGCACTTCTCGTGCTGACGCGACACGATGCGCAAGTCGGTCGCGCCGAGTACGAACCGGGCACGCGCGCAAAACTGGACGATCCAGACACGAGCCGCGACGCGCTTGGCCTCGAGCCGCTCGGGCGTGTCCTGCGGCCAGGTACGAATCTCGTCGATGGTCGGGTTCGCGAACGGCGGACCGGTATGATCGCGCATGGTTCCTCCAACGAAAAGGACGGGCGCCATTGCCCGTCCCTACCCTACACGATCTAGACGCCTTCGCCAAAGATGAACTTGTCCGTGATCTTTTCGTACTGGAACACCTCGCTGTCCTGGAAGAAACGCTTCACCTCGACGGCGGCGTTCTCCGCGGTGTCGGACGCGTGGATGAGGTTCGACGGGACGTTCATCGAGAAGTCCGAGCGGATCGTTCCCGCGTCGGCCGAGCGCGGGTTGGTAGCGCCGACGACCTTGCGGACCGCTTCCACCGCGTCATAGCCTTCGAGCACGAGGCCGACCACCGGGGTCTGCATCATGAACTGCTTGAGCGAGGCGAAGAACGGCTTGTCCGACAGGTGGCCGTAATGCTCGTCGAGCATCGCGTCCGTGAGGCGGATGAACTTCAGGCCGACGATCTTGAGGCCCTTGAGTTCGAAGCGGCGAATGATTTCCCCGAGCAAGTCGCGCTGCAGGGCATCCGGCTTGAGGAGAACGAGCGTCTTCTGAATGTCTGCCATATCGATATCGTTAATTTGCCTACAACCTACAGGCAAACGCCTAAAATGGCAAGGGTGCGGGAGTGACGATCGGCTCGCCGCCGTCGGAGGTCAACAAGATATCGCCGTCGAGATCCGTGCGAAACACGTCGATGCCAAGGTCGGCTAAGCGTGCGAGCACGGCCGGATGCGGGTGGCCGTAGCGGTTGTTGAGGCCGCATGAGACGATCGCGACTTCTGGCGTCACGGTCGTGAGGAACGCGTACGACGACGAGCCGGCGCTGCCGTGATGTCCGGCCTTGAGCACGTCGATGTCCGGGACGTCCGCGTCGTAGATCGCCTCCGCGTCGGTGGTCGCATCGCCGGTGAGCAGAAAGTTCGTGTCGCCGTACGTCACGAGCAGGACGACCGCGGAATAGTTCGCGTCCTCGGCCGCCACGTCCTTGTCGTCGCGCGGCCACACGGCCCGAATCGACACGTCGCCGAACTGCCACGCATCGCCGGCGCGAACGATCACGTGGTTCGCGCCCGCCTCCTCATCGCT
>DAISXX010000077.1:0-5701 GCA_036825695.1 Patescibacteria group bacterium
CCTCGAAGACCCTGAGGTCGCGGGAGAGGTCATGCGGGTCGCGATCGAGAAGCAGGTCGCGGAGTTCCAGCAGCACCAGAACGCGGTCGCCGACCTGTTGGCGATCGTGATCGGGAAGAAGAAGGATCTCGCGCGCCTGATGAAGGAGAAGGGCGAGCTCGAGGAGGAGTGCGAGGGCGCCGTCGCCGTGGCCAAGGAGATCGCGGCCAAGATGCAGGCGGCCGGGAAGTCCGTCGAGGAGATCCAGGCGGATCCGGAGTACATGGAGGCACTCACCGCCTACCAGGACAACCAGTCCACGCTCACGGAGAAGAACGCCCGGATCACGGATCTCCAGGCCAGCATCGCGGCCAAGACCGAGGACGGTGAGAAGCACAAGCTGATGCTGCAGAAGGTGCAGCGTGAGATCCAGGCGCTCAAGGAGAAGGCCGCGGCCACGAAGTCGGAGATGTACGCCAACCGGGCGCTCACCGACGTCAACCAGCGCCTCTCGAAGATGAGCGAGCGTGGGTCCGACAAGGCGCTCGAGGAAGTGTTCGCGATCGCGGACGGCCTCGAGGCCAAGGCCCAGGTCACAGGCGAGATCGCGGGCAACGACACGACCGTCGCTCGCGAGAAGTTCAAGGCCAAGGCCCAGGCGAGCAAGGCAAACGACGCGTTCGCCGGCCTCGTCGGCATCGCGGCTGCCAAGGACAAGGCTCCCGCCGCGCCCGCCGCGGCCGAGAAGGCCGGCGACAGGCTGCCCTAGTCGGGCGGCTCGACAACTGAGGGAGATGCGTTTCTCCCTCTTCTTTATCACCCGATCCGGCTAGTACCCGGGGAAGGTGACCAAGCCCTGGCAGGAGGTCCTCCTGCTGATTCAACGGAGACATCAACCGATGTTCATTCTCATCCTCATGCTCGCCTGCACTGGCAGCGAGACCCCCGCCGCCACGAGCGGCACCGGCACCAACCCCGCGCCGAGCGCGACCGTCGCGCCCGTCGCCGACAGCGGACCCGCGCCCGTGTTCACCTTCGGGTGGAGCGAGTATCCCTCCTGGAGCGCCTTCTGGGCGATGCACAAGGCAGGGATGCTCAACGGCGAGCGCGGCCAGCTCGGTGAGTTCGAGCGGAAGCACCACGTCGACATCGAGCTCGTCGAGTGTTCGTACCCGGACTGCATCTCGAAGTACGGCTCGGGCGGCCTCGACTTCGTCGCGCTCACGAACCTCGACACGCTCACGACCGGCGTCCCGTCGGTCGGCGTGTTCCCCACGTCGACGAGCGCGGGCGGCGACCAGCTCTGGGTCACGAACGACATCACGTCGCTCGAGCAGCTCCGCGACAAGCACATCAAGGTGCACGGGCTCGCGGGCTCGGTCAGCGAGTACATGTTCCGCCGGAACGTGACGCTCGCCGGTCTCAACCCCGCCGACTTCACGTGGGTCGGGGAGGACCCGCAGATCGTGACGCAGCACATCGTCGACCACGACCCCGACTACCAGGCCGGCGTGGTCTGGAACCCGTTCGGCCTCGAGATCCGCAAGCAGCGCCCCGACATGCACGCGCTCGTCACGAGCAAGCCGATCGGCGGCGAGATCGTGGACATGGTCGTGGCCTCGGAGGCCACCATGGCGAAGCCCGGCGCGGCCGACGCGGCGGCCTGCCTCGAGGACGCGTACTACGGCTTCAACGAGCGGCTCGAAGGCCCCGACCGCACCACGCTGCTCGTCGCGACCGGCGAGAAGTTCGGCGCGTCGGACGTCGCGGACATGGAGATCGCGGTGACCGAGACCAAGTTCTATGGCACGCCCGCGCAGGGCCTCGCCGTGTGGACGGGGCAGAAGCTGAAGGACACGATGCCGATCCAGGTCGACTACGTCGTCAGTTCCGGCCTCGTGACCGGGCCGCCGCCGTTGTTCGCCTTCGGCGGAGTCCCCGCCGCGGCCGCCGGCCAGTCGTATCTGCGGTTCGACGCCTCCACGATGGAGGCTCTCGCCAATCCCGCCATCGTCGCCGGCCAGTAGCCGAAGCTCGCACGTCGGAGGGACTCGCGGTCCGTCCAAGGACCGCTCTTTTTTTGAGGGACTCAGGCAGTCTGGGCCTCTCGAAGAACGACATCGGCCTTTTCACAAGCGGAGAGACACATCATGCTCGGAAAACCACTCAGCTGGCGCGCGAGCGCGATCATCACGATCGCCTCGGCGCTGCTCATCCTCGTCGCGTATTTCGCGCTGTCCGCGTGGAAGCACGATGTCAACCCGACGGACAAGACCGTCCCGACGCTCGGCCAGATGCAGGCGGGCATCGCGGCGCTCTGGCTCGACCGGCCCGGCGAAGGCCGCTGGGCGCTGATCGACATGAAGGCCGGCGCGGAGCGGTTCGCGGCCGGGCTCGCGCTCGGTTCCGCGCTCGCGTTCTCGCTCGGTCTCCTGACCGGCTGCTTCAAGAAGGGCTACTACGCCTTCCTTCCGTTGCTCGCGGTGCTCGGGAACGTCCCGACCACGGCCATGCTCTCGGTGTACTACATGTTCATCAAGAGCAACGACATGCTGTACGTGGCGCTCGTCGCCGCGGCGATCCTGCCCGCGATGGAGCAGGGCGTGCGGCTCGCGGTCGGTGACATCCGTCCCGAGCAGATCAACACGGCACGGATGCGCGGCGCGAGCACGGTGGAGATCATCCTCCACGTCATCGTGCCGCAGATCCTGCCGCGGTTCGTCGACCATCTCATGGCCGCCTCGGCCGCCGCGCTCACGATGCTCGTGTGCTTCGAGATGGTGGTCGGCGGCGGCGAGGGGATCGGATATCGCATCCGCCTCGTCATGATGAAGCTCGAGATGAGCCAGGTCATTCCGTATCTCGTGATCCTGGCCTGTGCCGGAATCATCAACGTCAAGGTGCTCGAGGGGCTTCAGAGGCTCGCGTTCCCTTGGTACCAGAATGGGAGGAAGTGATGGAAGATCATGACATCGTGCTTTCCGTGCGCGGCGTGAGCCACGCCTTCGGAGCGGGCCGCGTCCTGCATGGCATCGATCTCGACATCGCCCGCGGGCAGATCGTCGGACTCGTCGGACCCTCGGGGTGCGGCAAGTCGACGCTGCTCGGGCAGGTGTTCGGGACGCTCTCGCCCACCGTGGGCGAGGTCGGCGTCCGTGCCCGCAACGGCTCGGCGTACCGGGTGGACGACAGGGGCGTGGACGCGGACCGGTGCATGGTCTACCAGAAGTACGACCTGTACCCGCACCTGACGGCGCTCGAGAACGTGATGTTCGGGCCCATGGTGCGCGACACCTCGATCCCGTTCCGCCTCCTCCGCCCGTTCGCGTGGCGGAAGCGGCGGCAGGAGATTCGGGAGCGCGCGGCCGCGCTGCTCGAGAAGATCGGGCTCGGCGAGCACATGCGCAAGTACCCGAGCCAGCTCTCGGGCGGACAACAGCAGCGCGTCGCCATCGCGCAGGCGCTCATCATGGAGCCGGAGATCCTGCTCCTTGACGAGCCGTTCGGCGCGCTCGACGACGCCAACCGCGAGGCGCTCCAACAGAAGCTTCTTGAGCTGTACGCGGAGAACGTCACGGCCGTCGGCCGCGGCGAGAAGCCGCCGTACACCATGCTCATCGTCACCCACCTGATCGAGGAGGCGCTCCTCGTCGGCGACCGCGTGGTCGGTCTGTCCCAGCACTGGGATTGGCGGGGAGCCGGGCACGAGACGTGTCCCGGCGCGACGGTGGTGTACGACTCCATGGCGCCGGTGGAGCGGCCGGGCGAGCGGGTGGATTTTTCCGTCTACCGCCCGCAGGTCGACGAGATCCGCTCGGTGGTCATGGACGCGAAGTCCGATAAGCCGCCCGCCGGAACCCACGTCCGGTTCTGGAACCAGGTTACGGCCGGCGAAGTCGACGGCATTCTGGCCGTTGGGAGGAAGTGATGGAATACGCGTTTCGCAAGCGGGCGCGCGACGTCTTCAACACCGGCCGGTCGCGCACGATTCTTCTCTCAGGGAACGTGCACGACCGGTTCCACGTGGGACCGGATGACGCCGGACAGTACGTCACGCTGCTCGAGTACCTCGGGAACGCGTGGAGCGTCGGGAAGTTCCTGTACGTCACGTACGAGCTCAACCGGGGCATCGTGATCCCGGACTCGATCGCGAGGGACAAGATCCGCAAGGCCTACGATGCCTGGCGGGGACGGGAGGAATCCTTCGAGAACGATCTCGACAAGGCCCTCGAGAGCCAGACCGCGGCCCTCGAGGTGCTTCGCCAGATGTGCGTGCTCAGCCGCTCCGTCGTCAAGAAAGACGGGAAGGCGGACAAGCCATACCTCGAAGAGAACCTCGTCATCGTGATCGAGGGAGCCGACCTGATCGTCCCGGAGGCGCCCGTCAGCCAACTCTCCGAGGCCGACCGCCACCGCGTGGCGATCTGCCAGGACTGGTTCACGGACCGCGCCTTCATGGACGGCAGGGACTCGGTGATCCTCGTCACCGAGAGCCGCAGCCAGCTGAACGGCCGCATCGCGCGGCTGCCGCAGCTCGAGGAAGTCGAGGTCGGCGCGCCCGACGAGGCGCAGCGCCTCGCCTACGTCCGCTGGTTCGACCGACAGCTCCCGGCCGAGCGCAAGCTCAAGGTCTGGAGCACGTTCGAGGAATTGGCGGCGTACACGGGCGGCCTGACCATCGTGGCCATGCGCCAGATGCTCATGGGAGCGGACGGCGAGACCATCCAGCCGTCGGCGGTCGTCGACAAGGTCGAGTCGTTCCTGAAGGGCCAGATCGGCGACGACGTGATCTCCTTCAAGCGTCCGACGCACACCATGAAGGACCTCGTCGGCAACTCCGCGCTGCTCGCGTGGATCGTCGCGGAGTTCATTCCGCGGATTCGTTCCACCGATCCGGACGTCGCGTACGCGGCGGCCATCGTCGGCGGGCCCATCCGCACGGGCAAGACCTACGTGTTCGAGGCGGTGGCGGGAGAGCTCGGCATTCCCATCATCGAGCTCAAGAACTTCCGCAGCATGTGGGTCGGCCAGACCGACGTGGCGATCGAGCGCATCTACCGGGCGCTGCGCGTCATCACGAAGGGCCTCGTGCTCATCGACGAGGCCGACACGCAGTTCGGTGGCGTCGGCAAGGACGTGCACGAGACCGAGAAGCGCGCGACCGGGAAATTCCAAGGCATGATGTCGGACCCCGCGCTGCGCGGCCGCATCATGTGGCTCATGATGACCGCGCGCTTCCACTTGCTCTCGCCCGACCTGCGCGGCGAGGGACGCGGCGGCGACTGCATCATCGTGGTGCAGGATCCGGAGCCGGGCAGTCCCGACCATCACGCGTTCGTGGACTTCATGCTTCGCGGGCGCGTGGCCGACGGGTTGTCGCACGAGGATCTGGAGAAGATCCACGGTCTGACGCGCGGCTACTACGCCGGCGCGTTCCAGACCATCCGCGCGGAGCTGAAGGCCCAGCGCAAGCTGCGCGGGCACGACCTCACGGCGGCCGAGGTGATGGAGGTCATCGGCAACAAGGTGCTCTCCGACACGGCGAACACGCGGCGCTTCCAGCTCCTTCAGGCCTACGTGAACTGCACGGACCGCCGCCTGCTTCCGCCGAACTCCACCGAAGAGGTTCGGGAAGGATGGAAGCGGGAGATCATC
The DNA here is from genome assembly GCA_036825695.1 of Patescibacteria group bacterium. Classification (GTDB taxonomy): domain Bacteria; phylum Patescibacteriota; class Patescibacteriia; order UBA9934; family GWF2-40-263; genus YC12-FULL-57-11. The sequence goes on from DAISXX010000077.1 coordinate 5,635, forward strand.
GAACTCGAGGCTCGGGGAATCAGCTGATTCCCCGTTTTTTATTGTCGGACCACCCGCATGTCCGTGA
>DAISXX010000078.1:0-5558 GCA_036825695.1 Patescibacteria group bacterium
GCTTTTTAACATTCGGACGCGTTCCTGGGACGGGGAACTGCTTGCCGTTTTCGGCATTCCCGCCGACGTGCTTCCCGTCGTCCTTCCGTCGCGCGCCGCGTTCGGGACGCTCGCGGCGTCCGTCGTCGGGCGTGCGATCCCGGTCGTCGCGGTGTGCGGCGACCAGCAGTCAAGCGCGTACGCGTGCGCGCGCGTGCCCGGAGCCGGCGCACGTCCGACCAAGGTCACGTATGGCACGGGCTCGTTCGTGGTCCAGACGACCGGACGCCGGTTCGCCGCGCATCCAGGATTTTTCACCACGCTCGTTCCGGGGAAACGCGGTTCCGTATTCGCCCTCGAGTCCAAGGTGGAGGGAAGCGGGGAGACCGTGGCGGCGCTGCTCGACGATCCGGCCGGGCTCGCCCGGTATCTGAAATCGCTTGCAAAAAAAATACGCGCCAAGCTCGCGCGTCTTCCGCGTCGGCCGACGCGCGTCGTCGTGGACGGCGGCGTCGCGCGCGACGGCATCGTGGTGGGGTTCCAGCGCGACGCGAGCGGCATGCGGACCTGCCTGCTTCATCCGTACGACGGTACCGCGCTCGGGGCCGCGCTGCTCGCGTGGGACGCGTTACCGGACCGACGCTGACGCCTTCGGGACGACGCTCGCGAGAATGAAGCACGCGATGGCGCACAGCACGATGGTGCCGCCGCTCGCGAGGTTGAGATAGAAGGAAAGGGTCAGTCCGGCCGTCACCGAGACGAACGAGACGATGAGCGAGAGGATCCAGGTGCGCGTGAAGCCGACGCGGAATTGCATGGCGGCGAGCACCGGCACCACCATGAGCGCGCCGATCAGGAGGACGCCGACGACGTTCATGGAAATGGCGATCGCGCTCGCGCCGAGCACGGCGAGCGCGCGGTTCATGAATTTCACCGGAATGCCCGCGGCCTCGGCCGTGTCCTCGTCGAGGGATACCGCGAACAGGTCGCGCCAGAGGAACAGGGTCGCGAGGAACGCGATGCCGCCGATGATCGCGACGGACACGGCGTCCGCGCTCGTGACCGTGACGAGGTTGCCGAACAGATAGTTGAGCACGCTGGTGTTGCGCCCGCGCGCGAGCCCGAGCAGCACCACGCCGCTCGCAAGGCCGCCGAACAGAAACAGCGACAGGATGGTCTCCGCCGGGAGGACCTTTTTTTCGCGCAAATGCTCGACGCCGAGCACGGAGAGCACGGACACGGCGAGCGCGGTTGGGATCGCGGCCGTGCCGGCCACGAGGCTGAGCGCGACGCCGGCGAGCGAGACGTGGGCGAGCGTGTCGGCCATCGCGGAGTACCGGCGCACCACGAAGAACATCCCGATGGTGGGCGCGACGGCCGCGACCACGAGCCCCACGAGGAACGCGCGGCGCATGAATTCAAGCGCGAAAATCTCCGGCATACTTATGTGTCGTGGTGGGTGAGCAGCTCGGCACGGCTGGCGTGGAACAGGTTGTGGAGTTCCTGGCGGTCGATGAGACAGGCCTTTTCGCCGTGACAGACCAGGTTGTGCTTGAGGCAAATGGCCGCGCCCGCCTCCTGCGCCACGGCGTGGACGTCGTGGGAGACGAAGACGATGGTGAGGCCGCCCTTGTTGAGCTTGCGGAGGAGGGCGTAGAACTCGTCGCGCGAGCCGGGGTCGAGGCCGTCGGTCGGCTCGTCGAGGATGAGGAGGCGCGGCTCGCCGGCGAGCGCTCGGGCAAGAAGGACCTTCTGGCGCTCGCCTCCCGAGAGGCGCGCCATCGGGCGGTCGAGGAGCCGTTCGATGTCGAGTTCCTTCACGGCGCGGCGAACGGCTTTCTCGTCGGCGGCGCCGAACGGCCGAAACAGGCCGAGACGCGGGGTGCGTCCGGCGCGGATGACTTCCCGCACGGTGGCGGGGAACTGACTGTCGAGGCTGCCGCCGCGCTGCGCCACGTACGCGACGTCGCGTCGAACGCCGCGGTCCGTCGGGTGCTTGCCGAATAGCCGGATGGTTCCCGTGGTGGGACGCGTGAGACCGAGCAGGAGGCGGAGCAGCGTCGTCTTTCCGCCGCCGTTCGGCCCGATCACGCCCACGTAGTCGCCCTCGGATATCTGAAACGAGAAATGATGGATCACATCCTCCCCGTTGCGTTCGAACGTCAGCTCGCTGACGTCGATGACTGGAACTGGCGTTTTCTGCTTCACTCGCACATCATTCCGGTTTTGAGATTCGCAAGGTTTTCCTCCATCACGCTCACGTACGTCTTGCCGGCGGCCGTCTCTTCCTCGGTCAGTCCCTCAAGCGGATTGAAGACGAGCGTCTGCGCGCCGACTTCTTCCGCGATCGTCTGCGCGAGCTTCGGGCTCACGAGTGTTTCAAAGTAAATATACCCGATTTTTTTCGCCTTGACCATGGCCGCGATTTCCGCGAGGCGTCCGGCGGATGGTTCCTCGTCCGGCGAAAGGCCGGCGATCGAGATCACGTCGAATCCGTATTCCTTCGCCACGTACGCGAGCGCGGCATGCGAGGTGACCACGGTCGGGTTCTTGCACGCGGACAGGCCGGTTTCGTATGCCGCGTCAATCTTCGCGAGCGTCTCGGTGTAGGCCGCCGCGTTCGCGGCGTAGGCCTTCGCGTTTGCCGGGTCCGCGTCCATGAGCGTGTCGCGGATGAGCGCGATCTCCGCCTTCGCGAGCTTCGGATCGAGCCAGAAGTGCGGGTCGAACGCGTTTCCTTCCTCCGTGGTCGGGATCGTGTTCATGACCGAGGCCATCTCCGCGATCGCGACGCCGTCCGCCTTCGCCTGGACCGAGATCTTTTCGGCCCACGCGTCCACGCCGCCGCCGTTATAGAGGAACACGTCGGCCGCGTACGCGGACGCGACCTGCTTCGCGGTCGGTTCGTAATCGTGCGGCTCCGTGCCGGCCGGGGAGATGACCGACACGTGCACGAGATCGCCGCCGACCTGCCGCGCAAACTCGCCGACGGGATAGAAGCTTGCCACGACGACGGGTTTTCCGTCCGAGGGCGGCGCGGAGGAAATTGAGGAGCAGCCGGAGGCCACGAGGAACAACGAGAGAAGAGCAAGGGTCTTTTTCATAAAGGATGTTTGCTCGAAGAATAGCAAACTATGATACGCTTGTGAATGTATGAACATGATCGACGAGCTGAGGTCCGCCGTGCGCGGCGAGGTGGATGATTCGCGAGTCACGCGGGAGACGAACAGCCGTGACGCGAGCCTGTTTCGCGTGGTGCCGTCGGTGACCGTCTCGCCCGCGGATACGACGGACGTGGAATCGCTCGTCTCGTTCGTCGTCGCGCGCAAGTCGTCCGACCCGTCGTTGTCGCTCACCGCGCGTTCGGCCGGGACGGACATGTCTGGCGGTCCGCTGACGGAATCAATCGTGGTCGACATGACAAAACATTTTAACCGGCCCGTCACCGTCTCTGGCGATTCGGTGGTCGCGGAGCCGGGCGTCTATTATCGTGACTTCGAAAAGGCCACGCTCGCCAAGGGTCTGTTGCTTCCGAGCTATCCGGCGTCGCGCGATCTCTGTACGGTCGGTGGAATGGCCGCGAACAACTCCGGCGGGGAGAAGACGTTGGCCTATGGGAAGACCGACCGGTACGTGCGGCGACTGAACGTGGTGCTGAGCGACGGCCACGCATACGAGTTTAAGAAAATGTCCCCGTTTGAGCTTGAGCAAAAAAAGAGTTCGTCAAATTTCGACGGGGAGATCTATCGTCGCATGGATGCGCTGCTCACGAACAACGCTGCCGTGATCGAGGCCGCTCGGCCGCGGGTGACCAAGAATTCCTCTGGCTACGCGCTTTGGGATATTCGCGGCGCGGACGGCTCGTTCGATCTCACCAAGCTGTTCGTCGGCTCGCAGGGAACACTCGGGGTCATCACGGAAATCGAGTTCTCGCTCATCCGTCCGAATCCGCATTCTCGGATGCTCGTCGTGTTCTTGCGAGACCTCGCCCCGCTCGCGGAGGTTGCCGAGCGCATCATGCGCCACGCTCCAGAAAGCTTCGAGTCGTACGACGACCACACATTATCCGTCGCGCTCAAGGTGCTTCCTCGGTTGGTACGCCGCATGAAGGGCAACGCCATCAGGCTCGCGTTCCAGTTTCTCCCGGAGGCATGGATGGCGCTCACGGGCGGTCTGCCGAAGCTCGTGCTTATCGCCGAGTTCACGGCTGCGACCGGAGAGGAAGCCGAAGCCGCGGCGCTCGCGGCGCGGGACGCGTTGTCCGGCATGGGACTGAAAACGAACGTGACCAAAAGCGAGGCGGAAGGGGAGAAGTACTGGACCATTCGTCGCGAGAGCTTCAATCTGCTTCGCCAGCACGTGAAGCATCTCCGGACCGCCCCGTTCATCGACGACTTCGTGGTTCGCCGCGAGGACTTGTCCGCGTTCTTGCCCGAGCTCTACGAGGTCCTCGGCACATACCCGAAGATGGTCTTTACCGTGGCCGGGCACGTGGGCGACGGCAACTTCCACATCATTCCGCTTATGGACGTTCGGTTGCCGGAAACGGAATCGATCATCCGCGATCTGGCGGAGAAGGTGTACGCGCTCGTGATCCGTTATGGGGGATCGATTACGGGAGAGCATAACGACGGCATCATCCGCACGCCGTTCGTGGGACGCATGTTCGGGGCTGAGATCGAACGTTTGTTCGGAGAGACGAAAGAGCTGTTCGATCCTCTCCGCGTGTTTAATCCGGGGAAAAAAGTCGGGGGCGAATTTGGGTACGCCATGGGGCATCTCGATCTCATCGCCTGAGCACATATGGAGTTCGCCAAAAACTGATTCGTCAACGGCGTCAACGCGGCAAGCGGACGCCGTTTTTTATTTCCCAGGATGTGCATAAAACTGCCTCGTTTGACCGTTCCTCGAGGAGGGAATTTCCTGTACAATGCGAGCAATAAAAACCCAAAAACCTGTGAAGCTTTCCCTTCGTCTTTTTCTCGGCATTGCGTTCGTCACGGCGACCGCGATTCTTGTCGCCGCGCACCCGGCATTTGCCGCCACGCGCACCTGGGACGGGGGAGGTGCAACCAACAACTGGAGCGAATGCGCGAACTGGGACGGACCGGACATTTGTCCCGGGACCGCCGACGTCGCGACGTTCAGCGCGACTTCGACGAAGAACGCGACCATCGACGCCGGCTTCACGACCGGCGTGACCACGTTCAACATTAACGCCGGTTACACGGGAATCATCACCCAGGCCCGCTCGTTCACGGTCAGCGGCGTCACGACGTTCGCCGGCGCGGGCACGTTCGTCGGCAGCACCGATACGTTGACATTCACCGGGACGTACACGCAGTCGGCCGGAACCTTCACCGGAGGCAACCAGACCGTGCAGCAGACCGGCGCGTGGACGCTTTCGGGCGGGCAGTACACCGCGTCTTCCGGCACGACGACGTTTGCCGCCGGCTTCACGCACACGGCCGGAGGAACGTTTTCGCACAACAGCGGTTCGGTAAAGTTTACCGGAGGCGCGTCCACGACGAACGTGAACGTGACCGAAACGTTCAACAACCTCGAGATCGCGAAGACGA
>DAISXX010000079.1:0-5500 GCA_036825695.1 Patescibacteria group bacterium
AGACGGTGGTGTGCGTGAACGTCTGCGCGCCGAGTCCGAGCCCGAGGTACGGCATGCCGTCGGTGACGCGTCGCGCCAGGTACGCGCTCGTGCCAACGTCTCCGTCGATGCGGCTATACGTGGTTTTGCCCGGGTTGGCGTGATACCCCGCGTCCGTCAGCATCTCTTTGGCGAGCCGCATGAGCGGACGCACGTCGTCGAGCGTCACGCGGGTCGCCTGGTCGGAGATGCGCGTCAGCTTGTAGCGCATGCGGTAGAGCGTGACGTACTCTGGGTTGAGCAGGATGGCGTGGGCGAGCGTCGCGCGCCAGCTCTCGAGCGTCTGTTCGGCGAACCCGTACATGAGGTCGACGTTGAAGCGTTCGAATCCGGCCGCGCGGATGTTGTCGGCCGCGGCCCGGTGCTGGTCCGCGCCGTTCGCGGAGCGGTTAAGCGTCTTGAGCAGGTCGGGTTGGATGACTTGGACGCCCATGCTGATGCGGTCGATGCCGGCGCGGCGGTACGCGGCGAGCTTGTCCGGATCGGCCGCGGCGATCTTCGGCGTGGTCTCGATGCTGATGTCCGAGCCCGGCGCGAAGGCGAAGCGCGAGCGCGCCAGTACCACAAGGCGGGCGATCTGCTCCGCGGGGACGAACGACGGCGTGCCGCCGCCGATGTCGAACCCGTGGACGAGACGCTCGCCGCCCATGATGTCGCGGTACAAGTCGAATTCGCCGACGAGCGCGTCCATGTACGCGTCCACGGCCGACAGCTCCCTCTGGCCGACCACGGTGTACTCGCAGAACGAGCAGCGGGTCTCGCAGAAGGGGATGTGGGCGTAGAGGCCCAGGTTTCGGATGCCGCTCCATGCCGCGCGCACCACCTCCGCGTGCCGCTCCGCCGGGACGCGGTACGGTCCCCAGGTGGTGCCGTGCGCGATCGGGTAGGCGGTGTTCGAGACGTGGTGGTTGCGAAGCCCGGCCGCGAACACGGTTGAGGGGTCGCGGCGAAGGGCGTCGGCGGGAACGGGGGAGGCCCAGGGGCGGAGGAATTCGGACATCGGTGTGTCTCCGGTCGGTTGTGAGGGAACGATCCGGCACTACTTAGTGTTAGATCTACACCAAATGTACGGGAACAAAAAACGCCTGTCAAGGCGTGGCGCGCGAGCGGACTAGTGCTTGTGGTCGCGCAAAATTTGGTCGTGAACGAGCTCGGCGACGAGCTCGATATAACCGAGCACGAACGGGACGACGAGGAACATGTAGGTGATGGCGACGGCCTTTGAGACGGTGTGCGTCACGTGGAGGTCGCCGTAGCCGATCGTGAGGACGGTGGCGACCGTGAAATAGAGGGCGTCGATGAAGCTCCAGCCCTCGAGCGCCATGAAAAGGCCGGTGCCGATCAAAATGAAGACGAACGCGGCAACGGACAGGCGGACGAAGTTCGGATGGCGGAAGATCTTGAGCATAGCGTGGTCTTTCGTTCAGTATACCACGCGTGAAACGAAAACGGCGGCCTCGGCCGCCGTTACCTTATTGTCGTGCCTCGCATTCGTTCGTGAGGCAGCCGAGCCAGGGGAACGGTTCCGACGCGTCGACGCGGGATTTCGACCAGTTCCACGTGCGCCAGTCGCCGCTCGGAGAGAACGCCCACAACGAAGGACGGGCCAACGCGTTGGGATTCGCAAACCGAACTCCTTGGGACTCCAGGGATTTCATCGTCGGATACGCGTCGGCGGAGGAGGCATAGACGTCCCGCGCGTCGATGGTTTCGGCGGCGACCACGCGGTCGGCATTCAGGCGGAACGAGAGGGCGTCGGGAGCGGAGAAGACGAACCCGAGCGCGAACGCGGCGGTCACGATCAGGCCCTGCCGTATGAACCGCGGCTGCTCGAGACCCTTGAGCAAATGGACGAACGCGAGGACGAGCAATGCCGCGACCATCGTCAGGAACCAGTAGGTGAACAGGCGCGGCGTGGTGTATCCGTAGGCCTGCACGTAGAGGTTCATGCGAACGACGGCCGAGAGCAGCACGAGCAGCGTCTCGCCGAAGAGCACGGCATGGAGCGCGCGCAGCGTCTTGTCCGCGCGGTCGCCGTGGAAGTAGCGCAGCGACAGGAAGAGGAACAGCACGATGGTCGCCACCGCGACGAGCTCGTTGAACCCGCGCCGCGCGTATTCGGAAAACGTGTATCCCGTCGCGTGGAATGCCGTTTCGCCGCCGAACAGGTACGTCGCCTGTACTACGAGGAACGCGGCGAACAGGAGGATCACTCCGCCGAGGATGACGGTACTTTCCGTGTGCCAGCGCGCGTCGGGCCGGAGATGCGCGGCGAACTCCTGGCGCTTCCAAAACGCGAGGCCGAACACCGCGGCCGCCGCGCACGACCAGAACGCGACGCCGATCAGGTGCTTCACGCCGGTCGGAACCGAATCGACGTCGAGCAGGCTCCCGAAATAATTTCCGAACAGGGGATCGGCGGAGGCGAACAGCAGGGCGAACACGAGGAGGATCGGCAGCAGCGCCAACAGACCGAAGATCACGCCGCGCGTGTTCTTCGGCATGGAACGTGGCAACGGCACCGCGCGGACAATTCCGATGCGCGAGATCACATGGATCGGCGTCAGGAAGAACGCGGTGTGGACGAACGTGAACGGATGATGGAAATCGGCGTGGTGGCCGATGGCATACAGCAGGAACACCGCCTGCGACGCGAGGAACCCGACGAGCGCCACGTCGAGCGCGAACGGCGACGCGAACAGCGCGAACGCCGCCGCGAACGCGAGCGACGTCACGGCCGGAACCCACGCCTCGTCCGCCATCTCATGGCCTGTGCGCCGCGCGAGAAAGAACGTGGCCGCGACGAATGCCGCCTGCACGAGAAGGAGGTTGACGCCCAACCCACCGACGCTCCACACGAGCGCATAAAATAGCGCGCCGACGGCCACGGCCGCTCCGACGATCACCGCGACGAACCGATGCTCATACGTTGGCGAAAGAGGTGCGATTTCAATCATAGTGATTCCACTTAAGCACGGATTGGGAATAAAAAAAAGACCGCGTAGGGGACGCGGGAGAAGCGGGCTTACTTGTGCAGAAGTTCGCCGCGAAGCTGGAGGAGCGCGGCCTTCACGCCGTCGACCAGCGTCTGCGCGCGGGTGAGGCGTCCGCCGGTGAGGGCGCTGTGCGGATCCGTGCTCGAGCCGCCGATCCTGGTGGCGATAATCTCGCCGACCGTGCCGCGACGGCCATCCCCGCTCCACGCGTCGATGTACTCCTGCGGAAACGTCACGCCGGGCGAGAGCGAGTAGACCCAGTCGTTCTCGCCGTCCCCGAACAGGATGACGATGACCGCGACGTCGATGCTGACGCCCACGCCCTCGTCGTCGATCTCCTCGAGGATTCCGCTCTCGATGCCCATCCAGACGTCGAGTTCGGGACGCAGCTTGCGCGATGCCCTGGCGCGGTTCTTGGCACCGCGCAGGATTTGCGCGAACCCCTTCGGCTGGGCGGGGACGTTCGTCTCCGTCTCGTCGCCCGTGATTTCCGCCGTCGCTCCGACGAGGATGCAGGCGGCTTCGATGGCGCCGATCTTGTGCTTGCTCTTCGTGCCGGTGCCGATCTTCAACATGCGTTCTCCGGTGGTTGGATCGCGTTTTGACCATGAGTCACGCGACGCGGAATGATACGTCAAAAATACGATCGTGTCAATAAAAAGACCCGCCGGTTTGAGACGGGCGGGAAGAGGAATCGCGTTTCACATGATGAGCGTCGTGCCTCCCGTGGCGGGTAGGGACCTGACGGGCGACGTCATGACGAGTGGGCGCGCGAGTTGGGACGGGTTGATTCGAATGGTCAGATCCTCGATCGCGTCGCCGAACTCCGTCCCGTCGGCGAAGCGGTCTTCCTTGCGGAGGCTCAGGGCCCGCGCGAACAGTTCGCACACGTCGGCGTTCGCGATCGTCGGACGGATCCGATTCCAGTGCGGGTACAGTCCCGATCGACACCACTCCATCTGCATCCCGACGCTGGACGTTCGGGTGCCGCAGACGCCGAATTCTCCGGAGACCCAGGAGAGCATGGTGAGCGCGAGACAGTAGACGTCGGAGCTTGGAAACACGGGTTCGGCGGACACGTGTTCCGGGGAGCAGCACGAGGGCGTGAGAACCATGAATTCCTCGCCGCTTTCCCCGGGGTACCGGAGCGGCCTGCCGATTTTCACCGACGTGTCGAAGTCGATGAGCACGGGCGCGCCGTCCGCCCGGAAGCAGACGTTGCCGGGGGTAATGTCCCCATGGACGTACCCGTTCCGGTGGACGTGGCCCGCCGACGCGGCAAGCCATCTCGCGGCATGCAGGAAGCCGCCGAGGGTCCGTGCCGCCGGATGGACTCCGGCGCCGAGCTGCGGCACACGCAGGCCCTCGCACAGGAATCCCTCGTCGCCGTCGTCGTCCGTGACGCGTTCGAACACGCGGAGCAGTCCCGGGTGCGGGAGGCGCGACAGGTGGCGCCAGACCGCGCGGTTGCGCGTGGTCCACACGTGGGTGGACGGGTCCGTCGAATGTCGGACCATCTTGGCGTAGCGACCGTCATCCAGCCGAAGGATGCGGTGCCGCGCGCGCACGTGCGTGACGCGCGCGCGAATGCGGCCGAACGGGGTCGTGACATGCGTCCATTGCGGTTCCTCCGATGACATGAATCTTGCTCCGGGGTTGCGGCCATCGCCATTTCTGGCGAACCGGAACGATACAGGAAAAATCACCCGCGGTCAAGGGTGATTTTTCGTTGGCGTCAGTTGATCTCGATATCGATGTGCCGGATGCTCGGAAACTTCTCGCGCAGGCGTTTCTCGACGTCGTCGATGGTGTGGCCGATGAGGCGCGGCACGCGGTCGACGGCCACCACCATGGCGCGCTTGAAGCTTTCGACGTCGATGTGCGCCTCTTCGAACTGCTCCTCCACGCTCCAGTTCTTGAACATCTGCCGCGCGAGCGCCGCGCCGTTGAACTCCACGTCGCACTTCACGCGGTACACGCCGAGACCGAGCACCGTGGATTTGAAGTCCACCACCTGCTCGATGGCCGGTTCCGCGTTCAAAAGCGCAATCACGTCCTCGCGCATTTCCTCCGGCATGGCGCGGCCGAGGAGATAGGAACGGTTGCGCAGGATGAGCGTGACGGCGACGAGCGCGAGCAGGAACGCGATGCCGAGCGAGCCGAACGCGTCCCATGCGGAGTTGCCCGTGGCGTAGGTGAGCGCGATCGACGCCGCGGCGATGAGCACGCCGAGCACGGCGACCGAGTCCTCGAGCAGCACGGCGAGCGTGGATGAATCGGCGGCCTCGACGCGCTCGCGCCAGGAAAGGTCGGGATGGACGCGGACGAGTTCGCGCGCGGCCGTCACGAACGCGTACGATTCGAGCACGAGCGACACGCCGAGCGCCACGAACGCCCACGGGCTGAACGCGATCGTCTCCGGATGGCGCAGCACCTCGAGCCCGTGGGCGTTCGTGGTGCTCGGC